>JBAXOO010000137.1:0-5125 GCA_037133235.1 Cyanobium sp. ELA507 | reverse complement strand
GGCATCGCCCTGGCCCGGCTCGGAGAGCGCACGGTGGTGCTTGATGCCGATTTCGGCCTGCGCAACCTCGACCTGCTCCTCGGCCTGGAGAACCGGATCATCTACACGGCCCAGGAGGTGCTGGCGGGCAACTGCCGGCTGGAGCAGGCCCTGGTGAAACACAAACAGGAGCCCAACCTCTCGCTGATGCCGGCGGGCAACCCCCGCATGCTCGAGTGGCTGACTCCCGACGACATGCGGACGGTGGCCAACCTGGTGGCCGAACGCGCCGACTACGTGCTGATTGATTGCCCGGCCGGTGTAGAACAGGGATTCAAGAATGCGGCCGCCGCTTGTCAGGAGGCGATCGTGATCACCACCCCGGAACTCTCGGCTGTGCGCGATGCCGACCGGGTGATCGGATTGCTGAATAGCCAGGGGGTCAAGCCGGTGCAGTTGGTGCTGAACCGGGTGCGGCCGAAAATGGTGGCCAACCAGGAGATGCTCTCGGTTGACGATGTCACCGACATCCTGGCCCTGCCGCTGCTGGGCTTGGTGGTGGAGGACGAACAGGTGATCGTCTCGACCAACCGAGGCGAACCGCTGACCCTTAACGGCAACGGCTCGCCTGCGGCCCGGGCCTACGTCAACGTGGCCCGGCGGCTGCGGGGCGAGGAGGTGCCTCTGATCGATCCATCCAAGCAGCGGCGGGGCCTGCGGGCCCGCCTGCTGGACAAGCTGCGCAAATCCGGGACCTTCTGAGGCGATGACCCTGTTCGATTTCATCCAACGCCTGCTGGGCCGAGAGAAACCCAGCGGCGCCCTGGCCAAGGAACGGCTGCAACTGGTGCTGGCCCATGACCGCAGCGACCTCAACCCGGAACTGCTTGAGCAGATGCGCCGCGAGATCCTCGAGGTGGTGCAGAAGTACGTGGAAATCGACCTCGAGGAGGGCGATGTGAGCCTGGAAACCGGCGATCGGGTGACTGCCCTGGTGGCGAACCTGCCGATCCGGCGGGCGCGGCCCTTGGTGCCCCAGGGCAACGCAGACGCAACCCTGGCCGCTGCCCCAGACCCCGAGGGAACGGCGGCCGTTGGCGCTGGCGAGTCCCTGGCCTCCGGCTCCGCAGCTCCAGGGCTGAGCACCACCGAGGATCGTGATCCGCTGGAAGCCAGTCCAATCCCCTGAGCCCGGCAGCCCCAAGGCTGACAACCGCAGGGCAATCGGCCCAAGATGTCAGCCCCCATGACCCAGCCCATTCCGCTGCACCACCTGCCCCGGCCCGCCCAGAACACCCCCTACCTGGCGGCCCTGGCTGCTGCGCCATTGATCAACCTGGCGATCAGCATCAATAGCTTTGCCCATTTCCGCAGCATTGCTAAGCAGCAACTACCGATCAACCACTCGATCTTCGGCTTCTCCGAGTTCATTCTAGGCGGTATCCTATCTCTGCTAACCATCAATCTCCTGCGTACATTCATACTGGGGCACCACCAAATCCGCAAAACCCTGCTGGCCTTCGGCATCCTCTCCACCCTAGACCTGCTGCTCAATATCATCACGATCACGGCGGGAATCTATTCCTTCAAAATTGGCTCGTTTTACCTGCTACTGATCGCAGCAGGGCTGTATTGCTCCCTTAACCTGATTTTTCTTTTCTGGTACTGGTTTGTCGATTACCCCGGCCAGGTGAGGCATCTGCATCACCCCGACCATCTCTGCGAGCTCATTTTCCCCCGCGAGGCGGTCAGTGCAAATCCCCACTGGCTACCAGGGTTCCTTGATTATCTGTATTTCACCGTCATGACCAGCAACACCCTGGGTGCCCCCGAAAACCACTCGCCGGTGGGATCGCGGTTGAAATCCATCCAGTTGCTGCACTCCTCACTGATGCTGGTGCTACTGGTGATCGTGATCTCCCGGGCCGTGAACACCATGGGCTGAATCCAGCGCTATCGGTCTGTCGGCCCTGGGGAATCCTGGGGCAGCCCCGGTGGAGCTCGTTGCCAAATCCCATCTGGCCGACCGTGAGCCCCGCCGAGCGCCGAGTGCTGGAGGTGCTGGGCCGGGGCGCAAGCAACCGGGAAATCGCCGCGGTGCTTTACCTGAGCGTGCGCACGGTGGAGAGCCACATCTCCACCCTGCTGGCCAAGACCGGTTGCAGCAGCCGCACCCAGCTGGTGCTCTGGGCCCTTGCCCGGCCTTAGGCTCATCGGAGGGTTGTTTCAGCCCATCGCCGGCTTAGCTCAGTGGTAGAGCAGCGCTTTTGTAAAGCGAAGGCCATCGGTTCAAATCCGTTAGCCGGCTTCCCTTCGCCTCCGGGCCACCTCAGCCCCGTCCCTCGGCGGTTGGCCCCTGGGCGGAGGTCGGCCCAGGGGTACGAAACGGGTCTTGGGCGGAACGGGCCGGGTTGAAGCGATAGAAATCGAGCTCCAGGGCCTGGCGTGTACCCCGCATCAAGCTGACCCGGCCAAGGGATTGAAGCTCCTGCAACTGGCCTGCGGCCTGCAGGGAGGCGATCCGACTGGCATCGGAGCGGAGGCTGTAAAAAACGCCCCGCTGCGCAGATGGTGGGATGCTGGCTCGCCAAAAGCGAAAGCCCCGGGGATCGCGGGAGAACACGGTGTATCGGGCCCGGCTTTCACCCCGCAGGGCCAGGGCCAGAAAACCAGGCATTTCGTAGCGGTTGGTGGCAATCACCTCGGCCTCGGTGAGGGCCGTCCAGATCCCGGGGTCTTGATGGAGGGTGCGGCGCAGAAGGACCGGATCCATCAGCTCGGCCGAGGTATCCACACCCCCTGGCAGCAGGGCGCTGGCCAGGCCCCAGCGCACGTGGCTGGCGGCGAGCAGACACAGCAACGGCACCACCACCAGCGTGATTCGGGCCGCCCGGAGCACGCCCCGATCCCGCCGCTCCCAGGCCGGCACGAGGACGGCGGCGGCCAGGGGAAGCGACAGCCACCAGGCCGGCAGCAGCCAGGTTTGCAGCACCTGCATCCGACCAGACAGCAACAGAAACAACAGCAACTGGGGCATGACCATCCAGCGGAGGGTGGAAGCCCACTCCTGGTGCCGCGCCAATACGGGATGGCGGAGGGGGTTGGCCCGCAGTCCGGCCAGCAGGGCCAGGGCGATCGGAGGGAAGAGGAGGGCAAACTGGCTGAGGGCGAAGAGCAGCGGGCCGGCCGGCTGGAAGCCCGCCCGCGCCGTGGTCCGCCCCGTGTGGAAGGCCAGCGATGCCCAGCCATTGCTGAGGTTCCACATCCAGAGCGGTGAGGACACCAGCAGCCAGGAGATCAACACCACCAGCGTTTCGCCGGGGCGATAGGCCCGAAGCCGCCACGATTGATGCAGCCGCAGCACGAGCAGCGAGGCGATCAACACAAAGGCCTGGTACTTGCAGAGGGTGAGCAAACCGAGCAGCCCCCCCAGCACCAGGCTTTGGCGGGGAGTGGAGGGCTGGCTGAGGGGATGGCGCTCCAGCCACCAGATCAGCAGGGAAAGGGCCAGCAACAGGGGGCTGTCGGGCAGGAGCAAC
Organism: Cyanobium sp. ELA507; assembly: GCA_037133235.1. GTDB lineage: Bacteria > Cyanobacteriota > Cyanobacteriia > PCC-6307 > Cyanobiaceae > Cyanobium. Next base: position 1,607 of record JBAXOO010000137.1, on the reverse strand, counting down.
AGGCCTCCCCCCACCAACAGCAGGGGCGACAAGGTGGCGAGGGCCGCTGCCAGCAGGGCGGCCTTCGCCCCAAAGGCCCGGCGGGTGGCCTCCGCGAGCAGGGCCGTGGAGAGGGTGAAGCTCAGCAGAACCGGGATGCGGAGCGCCACGATCCCCCCGCCCAGCCGGTTGCCCAGCCACGACCACACCCCAATGGCCAGGGGATGGTCGAAGTAACTCAGGTCGAGGTGCTGGCCATAGAAGAGGTAATAACTCTCGTCGTAGCCGGGCGGCAGGATCAGGCTGAACAGCAACCGCATCGCCAAACCCAGGGCCAGGATCGCGGCCAGTTGGTTGCGGTACGGGGAAGCCAAGGAGGCAAATGGGCAAGGTTCGGCGCCGGGACGGTAGGCCAACCAGGCCCCCATCCCATGTATCGACCAGCAGCCTCAGCCCAGGGAGGCCGCCGGCAACCGCGCAGGGCGACAGGATCGCGGTTGGTGTGAGGGTGGTTCAAGAAGCTGCATCGAAACCGGCAACGTCAACGAAGCGGTATTGGACCAGGATTCCAGGAACACACTCCACCGCAATGGCGATACTCGCCGCCCACCCCTCTGGAACGGACCACGACCAACCGTTCCCTTGCCTTTCCAAGGTGGGGCAGGGCAGGCCCGCCCGGGGGGGCTGGCGCCGCAGCTCCGCCCTGGCCCTGGTCCTGGGCCTGCTCAGCGGCGGTCCGGCCAAGGCGGTGGAGATGGTGCTGATCCGGTTGCCGCTGCTGCCGGATTCGTTCACGCTCAAACTCAGCGAGCTGAGCGATCCAGCCACCCTGCTGCGGGGCAAGAGCGACGTGGCGGAACTCAACCGAGCCAGCGGCGGCAGCTTCGGGCGGCAGCTGGTGGACCTTTTCCAACAGCCCCTACCAATCCAGACCAGCCAGGTGGTGAACAAGGCGGCGGGCACGGCCCTGAAGGAGCAGATCCTGCTGGCCCTCTCCAGCGTGGTGGGGGTGGACGATCTGCCCGCGGACATCACGGGGGGCATGGCCTGGGTGGAGGCGCTGCAGCAGGCCGCTGCCCGGCAGGGGACCCTTACCCTGGCGAGGGTCCTGCGGGAGCTACCGGGACGCTCGGTGACGATCGACCTGCAGGAGGCGGTGTGGCACATCGGCGGGATCAGCCGCCAGCAGCGGCAGGCGGATCAGCGATTGGCAGGCCAGATGGCCCAGGCCGTTGACCCGGCCCTCGCCAAGCCGGGCCCCCTCAAGCCCATCCACACCAGCACCAGCCTGGTGGTGGCCCACCGCCCCCGCCCCCTGGTGGTGGAGGTGGTCCGGCCGGAGCGGGGCGGCAACGGGCGGCTCGTGCTGATCTCCCATGGCATCTGGGATGACGCCGCCAGCTTCATGGGCTGGGCCAACCACCTGGCCAGCCATGGCTTCAGCGTGCTGCTGCCGCAGCACCCGGGCAGCGATGGCGCCCAGCAACGGGCGATGCTCGCCGGCAAGATCCCACCGCCGAGCCCTAAGGAACTCAAGCTTCGCCCCCTGGACCTCAGCGCCCTCCTGGATGGGGCCGCAGCCGGCCGGATCGTCGGACTGGGCCAGGTCCGCAGCGATGCGGTGGTGG
>JBAXOO010000136.1:0-5163 GCA_037133235.1 Cyanobium sp. ELA507 | reverse complement strand
TCCCCGGGCTCCTCCGGTTGGTCGGCGGGGTTCTCATTAGCTCCGCCGCCTGAAGCCGCCTGGCTCTCCTCGATCCGCCGCAGGTGGCGGATCAGCTCGGCTGGGCTGGTGCGATCCAGGAAACGACGGAAATCCTCCTGATCCTCGGCATCGGCCTCGGCATCCACCGAAATGGAGGCATCGGCCACCACCTCTTCCAGCATCCAGATGCCACTGCCGGTGCGCAGGGCCAGGGCGATGCCATCGCTGGGCCGCGCATCAATCTCGATCGGGGGGGCGGTTTCGGTTTCGCTGATGCGCTGGATCTTCAGCACCGCCCGGAAGGTGCTGTCTTCGATGGCATGGATGATGACCCTCTCCAGGCGCAGGCCACCGGCCGCCAGCAGGCTCACCATCAGGTCATGGCTGAGGGGACGGGGGGGACGCTCGTCGTGGAGACCCGCCAGGATGTTCTGGGCCTGGGTCTGGTCGATCCAGATCGGCACCTGACGGCGACCGGAGGGATCGCGCAGCAACACGATCGGACTGCGGCTGGCCGCATCGAGGGCGATCCCCGCGACCCTCATCTCCACCATGCCCTTTGCGCTCCCGGCTTCCGCCGTTGCCCATGAGGCGATTATGGCGAGAGTGACCGCGCCGAGGATGTTCACCGGACTGGTACGGGCCTTGGGTTACCTGGAGCGCTGCCCGGCCGGCTTGCGGGTGCGCCTCGGGCCGGAGGGCTCAGCCATGGGCGCAGCTGGCCTTGGGGAGATGGGGCTTGGTCACCTGGCCCTGGGCGACAGCATCGCCGTGGATGGCGTCTGCCTCACCGTGGCGGAGCTCCTCGCCAACGGCTTCCGGGCCGATGTGAGCGAGGAGACCCTGCGCCGCACAACGCTGGCCCAGCGGGCCGCCACGGGGTCGGCAGTGAACCTGGAGCCGGCCCTTCGCCTCAGCGATCGGCTCGGGGGGCACCTGGTCAGTGGCCACATCGATGGCCAGGGCACCGTGGTCGGAATCCGGCGCGAAGCCGCATCCTGGCGATTGACGATCCGCTGGAACGACCCCGCCTATGGCCGTTACATCTGCGACAAGGCCAGCGTGGCGGTGGATGGCATCAGCCTCACGGTGGCGGGCTGGGCCAGCGATGGCGGAGTCGCCGACCAGGCCGATGGCGCCTTCTGGATTGCGGTGATCCCCCACACCTGGGCCACCACCAGCCTTGGCCACCGCCGCGTCGGGGATGGGGTGAACCTGGAGGCCGACCTGCTGGCCAAATACACCGAAAGGCTGCTGCAGCACGGCCCGATCACAAGCGGTTCCGGCGGCGGCGAGGGCAGGGCGCCAGCGCCGATCAGCCCCGGCTGGCTGGCCGAGCACGGCTGGAGCTAACACGCTCGCCAACGGCAGTGGCCAGCACCCAGAACCCTTCCTAACTTGCTGGGGTCAGGCCCGGACGTTCCATGCCCCCCGAAATCGCCGATCTGGTTGCCACGCCCACCGAAGCTGGCAGGCTGGCCCGCGACAGCGCCGCCCTGCGCACCTTCACCCTGGCCGAAGGGGTGGTGATGCTGATTCTGGGCAGCCTGGCCCTGATCTTCCCGGTGTTGGCATCGGTCTGGGCCACGGCGGTGGTGGCGATCGGCTTCCTGGTGGGAGGCATCGTCGGCTGGGTCAACACCCTGGCCCGTGCCAGCCGGCTGAGTGGTGCCATCACCTTCTGGCGGCTCACGGTGGCCACCCTGTTTCTGGTGGCAGGGATCTGGATGGTGCGCCAGCTCACCGCCGGCCCGGCCTCCGCGGCAAGCCAGGTGGCTGCCCTGGCCCTGGCCATTGGCGTGGTGTTCCTGGTGGAGGGGGCCGTGGCCACTGTGGTGTCTCTCACCCACCGCCACGTGAAGGGCTGGGGATGGGGTCTCACCAATGGGATCGTGACCCTGATCCTCGGACTGATGATCCTCACGATGAAGTCCCTGAGCCTGCTCTGGGTGCTCGGAACCCTGGTGGGGATCAGCTTCCTGTTCAGCGGCATCGACCTGCTCACCTTCAGCGCCAGCTTCCACCCGGTGCGGGGCGAGAAGCCCCCTACCGGCCCTGCTGGGGCGTGATCGGCCCCCGGCAGCTGCCTAGCCAGCTCTTAGTGATCCTTCCCACTCAGGAGCCCTGATGGGGTTCAGCTTCCCGCAAAACCCACCGGCACCACGGCCCAAGAGGTAGGGCGGTGCGCGATCAAGCGGCACACCTGCCCGATCGAACTGGTTTCCTTGGGCAGCAAAAAATGTGGCTTGTCCAGAGCTAGCGGGGCACCAACCAGATCGCGCCGGTTTCCTTGTGGATCTCGATTCGAAACTCCTGCCCCGGCTCCAGACCCATCCGCCGGGTGTAAGCCTGCCCGATCAACAGGTTTCCATTGCCATGCACCCGGGTGCGGAAGTCCGCCTGACGGCCCTTGGAGGCACCAAAAGAAGCACCGGCAGCAGATGGCAGGGTGTAGCCCTTAGCCGCCACCAGGGCGCGGTAGAAGCTCTTCTTGAGGATGCGGCCACTGGGGCCCACGTAGCCGCAGGCCCGGGCAATCTGATCTTCGGGGCGATTGCTCAAGGAGCGGGCCCGATCGAGCAGGGCCTTGCCCTCGAGGGGGACGTCCGGCAGGCCTTGCCCACCATCGGCTTCAGACGCAAACCTGTTGACAGCCATTGGCTTGGCAAGCCCATGTACGTTGCATGGATTTTGGCCAATCCAATCGGGTTTCGGCAAGTGTGATGGTGAAATTCACAGCAAGTAGAGGATTCCAAACAGGATCACCCAGATCCCATCCACGAAGTGCCAGTAGAGCTCAGCCGCCTCCAGGCCGAAGGGGGAGGCTGCGCTGATCCTGCCGCCACGGCGGGCCTGCCACCACACGATCAGGATGCAAATCACCCCGAGGGTCACATGGAGCCCGTGAAAGCCGGTGATGGCATAGAAGGTGCTGGCGTAGAGATTGTCGGTGAGGCCAAAGGGCAGATGGAAATACTCCACCATCTGGCCGGCCAAGAAAGCCACGCCCAGGCCGGCCGTGATCAACAGCCATAGCCGGCAGCCGGGGCCATCCCCCCGCAGCAGACCACGGCCGGCACGGTGAAAGGTGTAGCTGCTGGCCAGCAGCAGCACGGTGTTAATGGCCGGCAGCAGGAGTTCCAGCTCGTAGCTGGAGCCCTCCGGCAGGGGGTTCACGGCCCGAAAGGTGAGGTAGGCCGCGAAGAATCCCGCAAAGGTCATGCCATCGGCCACCAAGAAGGTGGCCAAACCGAAAAGGCGAGCATCGGTGTGCTCCCCATGGCCGTGCTCCTCGCTGGCCTCCCCAACGGCGGCGGCGGTGCGAGCCTGGGCATCACTGGTACCGGGGGCGAGGCTGGTCATCGACGGTGTGGAAAGAGAGGGGTCGTAGCGGAAATCCCAGAAGGCAGGCCTGGAGTGGAGGACTCAACGCCCTGGCCCACTCCAGATCTCCTTACCGGTGGCCACCTTGAGGTCGACACTGTCGGCCGGTGCGCCGTAGCCGTAGGGATGGGTAACCAGGGGAGCCTCCCCGATCCAGTTCTCGACAGGGGGCGGTGAACTGGTCAACCACTCCGGCGTGAGGGCCTGCCAGGGGTTGTCGCCGGCCACCTTGCCGCGGAAGGCACTGATCACCACGTTGATCAGGAAGGGCAATGTGCTGATGGCCATCAACAGGGCACCCACACTGCTCACCTGATTCCAGGTGGTGAAGGCGGGGTCGTATTCCGCCACCCGGCGGGGCATGCCGTTGAGGCCAAGCCAATGCTGGGGCGCAAAACAGAGGTTGAAGCCAACAAAGGTGAGCAGGAAATGGAGGCGACCCAGGTCCTCGTTCAGCATCCGGCCAGTGAACTTGGGATACCAGTGATAAACGGCACTGAAGATAATGAACACGGTGCCGCCATAAACAATATAATGGAAATGACCCACCACAAAATAAGTGTCGTGCACGTGGATGTCGAAGGGCACTTGGGCCAGCGCTACACCGGTGATGCCGCCAAAGACAAAGTTGACGATGAAGGCACAGGCAAACAACATCGCACTATTCAAGGCGATTTTGCCACCCCAGAGCGTGGCCAGCCAGTTAAAGAATTTGATCCCGGTAGGGACCGCAATAAAGGAGGTAGCAATCGTGAAAAACAGGCGCATCCAAGGTGGCGTACCGCTGGTAAACATGTGGTGGGCCCACACCACTAGACCCAGCACCACAATGGCCAGGATTGAATAGACCATCGTGGTGTACCCAAACAGCGGCTTACGGGCGTGGACAGGGATGATCTCACTCACCAAGCCGAAGGCGGGCAGCACCATGATGTAGACCGCCGGATGGGAATAGAACCAAAAGAGGTGCTGGTAGACGACCACGTTGCCGCCCAGGGCCGGATTGAAGAAGCCCGTATGGGCAATGATGTCGAAGCTCAGCAAGACCAGGGTGCCCGCCAGCACGGGGGTGGAGAGCACCACCAAAATGCTGGTGCCAAGCATGGCCCAGCAATACATCGGCAGCTGCATCATCTGCAGCCCTGGACGGCGCAGTTTGAGGATGGTGGCGATGAAATTGATCCCCCCAAAAATGGAACTGCCCCCCAGCAGCAGCACACTGAGGATCCAGAGCACCTGACCGAGGGCTGGTGTGGTGAGGCTCAAGGGTGGATAGGCGGTCCAACCCGATTGGGCGGCGCCACCCTGGACGAAGTAGCTGGCGATCAGCAGCAGGCCAGCCGGGGGAATGAGCCAGAAGGCGACCGCATTGAGCCGGGGGAAGGCCATGTCGCGGGCCCCCACGTAGAAGGGGATCAGGTAATTACCAAAGGCCCCATTCACCACCGGCACGATCCAGAGGAAAATCATCACCGTGCCGTGCAGGGTGAGCACCTCGTTGTAGGTCTCACGGCTGACGAAATCACTGATCGGACTGGCCAGCTCGGTGCGGATCACCCCGGCGAGGGCACCACCGAGGAAATAGAAAAGAAAGCCGCAAATCATGTACTGCAGGCCGATCACCTTGTGATCGAGGCTGAAGCTCAGGTATCGGAGCCAGCCCTGGGGCTGGAGACCTGAAGCCTCCGGCGGCGGGGGCTGGAACTGGAACGGGCCTTCTGGGCTGGAAGCGAGGGTCATGGGATCAGGCCGTGGGGG
>JBAXOO010000135.1:0-5167 GCA_037133235.1 Cyanobium sp. ELA507 | reverse complement strand
GCGAAGCGGGCAGCGATGGGCGTGGGGCCGGTCACGGAGATGGGGGTTGGGGAAACCACGCCCGGCATCGAACCGGTTGGCGCGGTGGTGAGGCGAGCCTATGGGGTCGGGGCACCGCCCGGATCAGCTGGGGCACCGGCTGCCCCTTGCTCGCCGAGACCCAGTTGGGCGAGGAGCTTGTCCTGCTCATCGGCCGGCAGCGCCTCGAAACGGGCCTGCAGTTCGGCGTCGGTGGCGGCGTCGTAGGCGGCCCGGTAACGGCGGCGCTGCTCCGAGAAGGTCATCTTGCCGCCGACCACCCGGAACAGGTAGGTGCTGGTCCAGCCCAGCAGCACCAGAAGCAGCAGCACCGAAGCGGCAATGCCGGTGGAAAAGCCTTCCACACCGATCGCCTGGAACGCCCCATAGCCAGCAGCCCCCAGGCCCAAGAGGCCGAGGCCCAGCAGCAGCGCTTGGCCCCGGGTCACGCCGCCTTCTCGCCCTGGCCTTGGAGGCGGAAGTTGAGGAAGGGGGCAAAAAGAATCAGGCCCGGGAAAAAGAGAAACACCAGCCCGTAGACGGCGGTGCGCTCGATCTTGCCCATCACCATCCAGCGGCGACCCATCCACCAGTACAGAGCCAGGGGAACGGCCACGAGATAGGCCCCGGCCAAAGACCCGTAGAGACCGAACACCAGCAGGGTTTCGGAGCCGATGCCGGCGAGCGGACCTGGCAGGGACACGATTGGTGGTGAAATCTCGGTGGGAATCTAGGACGGCCTAGCCGAAGCGGTGGCCCTAACGGGCCCAAGGCAGCACCAACAGCGAGCCACCACCCCAATGGAAAGCCCCCCGCGGAATCCGCAGGGGGCCAACCGTGAACGCAAGACGGCGGATCAGCCGAGGCCGATCTGGCCGAGGATGCCTTGGCCGGTGAGCAGTTCGGTGGCCAGGCCGATCACGAAGCCCAGCATGGCCAAGCGGCCATTCCAGGTTTCAGCGAAGGCAACGAAACCGAAGCGGGAGGTGGAATCAGTCATGGGGAGTTCGTGGTTACGAAACTTCAACGAAGTGTAACGCACCGTAAAGGGGCTGATGGTGTCCTCGGATGCCAAGCCGGGATCCAGGCTGGCGGGCCCCGCCAAAACGCCTGATCCCCAAGCCAGGCCCCCTATTCAGGCCAAGCTGGCAGAGCGCTCCGAGGCAGCCACGATCCACTGCTCCACCTGGGCGGCGGGGATCGGGCGGGAGAAGAGGAACCCCTGGCCGAGGCGGCAGCCCAGCTCCAGCAGCTTCTGGCTTTGCTCCGGCCGCTCCACCCCCTCCACCACAACGCGGATGCCATTGGAATCCTGCAGATCCACCACACCCCGCAGCACGGCCTGCTGAAGAGGGTCGGTATCGATGGTCTCGATCAGGCAGCGATCCACCTTGAGGGCACGGAAGGGGAGGCTGGTGAGCCGTTGCATGCCGGAATAACCGGTGCCGTAGTCGTCCATGGCCAGGGTGAAGCCCAGCTCATGGAGGCTCCAGAGCCGTTGCAGGAGCTCGGGAGACGACTCAAAAGCCTGGTTCTCGGTCATTTCCAGCATCACCTGGCTGGCCTTGATTCCATGGCGCTGCAAACCGCTACGGAAAGCCTCGACCAGGCCGGCATGGTGCAGCTGCAGCGGTGAAACGTTGATCGACACGTAGTCAAGTTCGAGCTGGCGATCCTGCCAGCGGCGCATCTGGGCAAACACGGCGTCGATCAGCCACAGGCCCAGCAGGTTGATCTGTTCGGTGGCCTCCGCCACGGCGATGAAATCGGTGGGTGAAATCGTGCCCAGCACCGGATCCTGCCAACGGCACAGAACCTCCACCCCCCGGATGGTGTTGGAGTCCATCGCCACGATGGGCTGATAGAGAAGCCGCAGCCGTTGCTGGTCGATGGCGATCGCCAGGGGCCGCGCCAGCAGCCGCAGCTGACGCTGTTCGTGCTCGAGGGGGGCGGCAAGACACACACTGGCCAGGGGCTGGCGGTGGGCGCTGATCAGGGCCCGGTTGGAGGCCTCCAGCAGCAGTTCAAAGCTCTGGCCATCCTGCGGGCAGCGGCTGAGGCCCAGGCTGAGCACCGGCAGCACGGTCTGGCCCTTCACCGGCAGGGGCTCCGACAGCGCCTCCTGCCAGCGCTGGGCCTGGTGCTGAAGTTGCTCCAGGTCGGCGGGGGTGGGGATCAGGGCGATCAGCCGCTCGCCCCGGCTGCGGCAAAGGGTGCTGCCCTCGGGCAGGCAGGCCAGCAGCCGCTGCTCGAGACCATCGACGATCTCCTCGATCCTCGACACCCCAAGCCGGTTGAGCAGGCCGCCCTGCTCCCGCAGCTCCATCTGCAGGATGGCGGCGCCCTGGCCCTGGAACTGCTCGAACATCCGGGCAAGGGTCTGCAACGACACCACCCGCTCCGGCAACTCCAACAGCCGCCAGCGGGGGCCCGCCATCGCGTCACTGGCCAGCTCGGAAGTGATCACGTTGAAGGGCAGGGCCTGGCCCTGGTGATCCACCAGCATTCCGTTGGCCAGGTTGAGGGGCGACTCTCCTGCCCCCCGTCGTTGGGCCGCCTTGAGGAAGGGCCCATTCATGGCCACCACCTCGCCTGTGGCATCGCAGAGCGCCATCGGACGCTCAAAACGATCGAGCAACGCCCTGACCAGGAACAGATCGAAGCCTGGGGTGGCAGGCAGGGATTGGCTCACAGCACGGGCATCTTCATCACGGTGATGCGCAGAATCAGCTCACCGATCACCGCGCCATAGACCAGCAGCGTGAGCAGCCGCACCCAGCGGCTGGACCGGAGCTGGCGGCGGGCATGCTGGAGCGGACGCCCTGCCAGCCGTTCCATTTCGCGGGCGCGGGTCAGGCGCAGTTCGCTGGCGATCAGGTTCACCGTGGCCAGCACCAAGGCCAGGCCCGCCAGGGTGAGCCGCAGACCGGTGTTCATGCCGATGGTCTTGATCGCCGGCATCAGGGCGGTGAAGAGGGCACCGGCCCCCAGGGCGATGGCCGTTGGGCCCACGGCCACCATGGCCGCGCAGGGGGCGGCGATCAGGGCCAGCACCAGACCCAGGGCGGCACTGGGCGGGCGGGGCCGCAGTCCCACCACGCCCCGGCGCTCGATGGGCTGGGTCTCGGCCACGCCATAGGCCCGGTCGCGACGCAGCTCGGCGACGCCAGCGGCCAGGCCGGCTGCCAGCAGGGTTTCGCTGTCCACACTGATTTCGCCGGGGGGGGAGACGCGGGAAAGCTGAGTGGCAGTTTCCGCCAAGGTGCCGATCACCTTCAGATCGGCGCCCCCGGCCTGCACCGTTTCCACATAGCCGCTGGCCACCCCCACCTGGAGGGGTTGGCGGACCCGGCTGAGCTGCTGCTCGGTGCCCATCAGATCGAGCAGCTCCCGACCCGCCGCTAGGGCCTGGCGGGGGGCATCCTTCACCGGCACGGGCACATTGAAGTAGGCCAGCAGGCCAAGGGCCTCGGGTCCCGCCTCCTGGCGGATCACATACCCCCCCATCGACTGCAGGGCCCTGACCAGACGATCAACCAGACCCACCTGGCTGGCGGCGCTGGCGGCCACCGCCTCACCACCGAGCTGGAGTTCGGCGGGAAGGGTCACGGCTAGGGCGCTGGCGGTCTGGATATCGCCCTCCACCAAGTGGTTGTTGCAACGGTTGCAGAGCTCGGGGTTCTGGCCGTTGCGGGAGAGGCCGGCCAAGGAGGCCACCTTGCCGGCAAGGCCGGTGAACGGCACCCCGCAAACAAGGCAAACCCTGGACAGGGGCAGAACGAGAGCCATAGCAACGGAAGGAGAGAAGCTTGGTGATGGGGGAGGAGGCCCGATAACGGGCAGGCAGCAAGCGAAGCCCCAAACCGGCACCCGGCCAGCCGCTACCTCAATTTCTACATACGCCCTACTTATAGTGCACACCTGTCCCATTGCCAAGGATCTTTGTGCGGACCAATGGATCCTTGATCACCTCCTGTCACGCCACTGTCGACCTAATGTTGTTGTAGGGATCTTTTTGCCCCCAGGTCGACCACCCCAGCCATGCTCCCCGGACTGGCCCCTGACCCCGGGCAAACCCAGGGAAGCTCCGCCATCTATGGCCTGATCCCCTGCCTGCTGGAGCGCCATCAGGCCAGTTTGGAATCGGCCGAAGCGGCCTCGGCGATCCGGTCGCCCCACCGGCAGCGCTACACCTGGTTGTGGGACGAGCGCGTGCCCCTGGCTGCCGTGGAAGCCCTCGTGCAGGAAGGCGAAACCATCAGTGGCTGGGACCGGAGCAGCTACCTGCGGGATTTCGGCCACTTCTTCTTTGAACAACTGGTTCCCCGCGGCCAGGCTGGCGGCTCCGCGGCCGAAGAGCCGCTCCAACCCCGCTTTGATGTGTTGCTTGGGCCCCGATCCCCCCACCTGCCCCGGGGCCAGGAGTGGCCCTTCCCGGGCCCGCTGGCCAAACTCGAAGACATCCAGACCCAGTTGCGACTTTGTTTCCGTTCGATGGCGGGGCCCCGCTGGGAGCCCGCCGAGCTGGACGCTGACGGGGGGGGCCTCACGCTGATCGTCCAGATCGCCCGTGTGGGTTGGGGAGCGATGGCCATCGGCATGGTGGAGGCGCTGGCCCCCCGCTGTGGTGGAAGCCTGGAGTCGGTGGAGGTTGGCGAGAATCAGGCCAGCCTGCGGCTGCGGATCAGAAAGCGGGAGCTGGAACCATGAACATCCGCAGCTGGATCAGGAGGCTGCTCCAGGGGCTGGGGATGCGGGAGGAAGGCATCAGCCTCAGCCAGGAGGCCCTGGATGTGCTCTTCCCCTTTCACCTGCGGCTGGATGCCCGCAGCCGCATCACCCATGCCGGCCCCTCCCTGATCAAGGTGCTGGGCGGGATCCCTAAAGGAGATCCGATCGGCGTCCACTTGGAGCTGCAACGCCCCACCAGCAGCCGCATCGTGCGCCGGGGCAGCCATGGCGCCGACCCGGCTGCTGGCATCCTCTGGCCACCGGAGGTCCGGGTGGATTTGCTGGGGCACCCGCTGGTGCTCGAAGCGAAGCGCCACGGGACTCCCACCGGGGTGACCCTGGTGGGCCAGCTGGTGCAGCCCCACCAACAGGATGACCTGCTGGTGCTCAATCCCCTCTTCGAAAACCTGGAAGAGCT
>JBAXOO010000134.1:0-5193 GCA_037133235.1 Cyanobium sp. ELA507 | reverse complement strand
CCTCCACGTCACCCAGCAGGAGATCCAGGTTGGCGAGAAGCGGTTCGATGCCTTCACGGCCACTGAGCCGCAGCCGTTCCCGGGCGGCGGCGATGCGCTCGGGCTTTCGCTGGGCGAATCCCGATGCGGTGAGGGCGATCGTGCCGAGGAAGTTGGCGGCAGGCGAGCCCTGGCGGCCCCAGCGGTCAAACAGGTCGATTTGCTCCTGCACGGTGAGGAAGGTGCGGATCTGCTTGAAGAAGGTCTGGAAGTCCTCTGGCGCAAAGCCATCGTCGGCCGTGCCCTCCAGCCCCCCTCGCCGTTGCACCAGTTGCTCCAGCAGGGCCAGCCCCTCCTGCCGCTCCTGGCCGGCGGAGGGATCTCGGCTGATCAGATCCAGGACCCGGAAGGGGCTGAGGGCATCCAGCTCGCCATGGATTTTTTCGCGTAGCTCCGGCAGCTGCCCCATGCGCTGCAGCAGCTGCAGGGCTTGCTGGAGGGTCCGGGCGGCCAACTCGTAATGGCGGTTCTGGCTGTAGTCGCTGGCGGCGGCCAGGGCGGCTTCGCCCGCCAGCCGGGTGAGGTCGGCCTCGCGGCCGCTGCCCAGGGCCGGAGCTTGCGGTGGCTGCAGGCAACGGCTGGCCAGGTTGAAGCTGTCGAGGGGCTGGCCCGCCTCGAGCAGCAGCAACAGGCCGGCCACCTCCCGGCTGGAGGGAATCTCCAGCGCTGGCATCAGCGGTTCGTCGGTCGCGGCTAGGGCGGTGAGGTCGGATTCATAGGCGGCGCGCCGTTCGCCGTTGCTGAGCAGATCGGCACTGGCCCGCAGCAGGTCGGCCCGGGCCTGCAGGGTTTCGGCCGTGTAGCCCTGGTCCGGAGCCCGATCCAAGCGCAGCTGGAGGGTGCGAAGCACGGTCTGGGCATCGGTGGCGGGGTTCACACCCAGCAGCCGGAAATGGTCGAGCGGCAGGTCCAACCCATCGTGTCGCCGGGCTCAGGACTGTAGTCAGAGGCAGCGGTTTTGACTGTCCAGCGGTGACAGACCCCGTACAGTCGTGGTTAAGACCCGTTATCGCCGCCGGCCATGACCCAGGAATTGACGGCTGCCCTGGCCGCCCATGGGGCCGGCCACGATCCACTCCAGGCAGGTTCCGTTCCCCAGGAGGCCGGCACCCATGCCGAGCGCCATCAGGGCCTTTACCCGTCGGAGCGGGCCCGGGTCAGCCGGGAGGAGGGCCTGCTCCTCTACCGCGACATGACCCTGGGGCGGCGCTTTGAGGACAAGTGCGCCGAGATGTATTACCGCGGCAAGATGTTTGGCTTTGTGCACCTCTACAACGGCCAAGAGGCCGTGAGCACCGGGGTGATCAAGGCGATGCGCCTGCAGCACGACTGGTTCTGCAGCACCTACCGCGACCATGTGCATGCCCTGAGCTGCGGGGTGCCCGCCCGGGAGGTGATGAGCGAGCTGTTCGGCAAGGAGACCGGCTGCAGCAAGGGCCGCGGCGGTTCGATGCACCTCTTCTCCCGCGAACACCACTTGCTCGGGGGCTATGCCTTCATCGGTGAGGGCATTCCCGTGGCCCTGGGGGCCGCCTTCAGCAGCCGCTACAAGCGGGATGCCCTCGGCCAGGCTGACAGCGATGCGGTGACCGCCGCCTTCTTCGGTGATGGCACCTGCAACGTGGGCCAGTTCTTCGAGTGCCTCAACATGGCGGCCCTCTGGAAACTGCCGATCCTGTTTGTGGTGGAGAACAACCGCTGGGCGATCGGCATGGACCACAACCGCGCCACCAGTGATCCGGAGATCTGGCGAAAGGCCACCGCCTTCGGCATGGCGGGTGAGGAAGTCGATGGCATGGACGTGCTGGCGGTGCGGGCCGCGGCGGAACGGGCGATCGCGCGGGCCCGGGCCGGCGAGGGTCCGACCCTGTTGGAATGCCTCACTTACCGCTTCCGGGGCCATTCCCTAGCCGATCCGGATGAGCTGCGGGCGGCAGCGGAGAAGGAGTTCTGGGCGCAGCGCGATCCGATCAAGCAACTCGCCGCCGATCTGCTGGCGGCCGGTTTGGCCAGCGAAGCAGACCTGAAGGAGCTGGAGAAGGAGGTGGATGCTGAGGTCGCCGACTGTGTGGAGTTCGCCCTGGCTGCTCCGGAACCGGATGGCAGTGAGCTGACTCGCTACATCTGGGCCGAGGACTGACCAGATCCCTCGCCTGGCCGGCTTCACTAGGGCCCCAAGGGGTATCCGCCAAGCTGGATTAGAGCCCTGTATCGTGGCGCCGGCTCAGGTTCCTCAATTTGCGCAGGGCCTTGAGTTCTACCTGCCTCACCCGCTCGCGGGACACCTCCATTTGGCGGCCGATCTCGGCCAGGGTGTGACGTTCCTGGCCGTCCAGCCCGAACCTCAGGCTTAGCACCTCCCGCTCCTGGTCGGTGAGGTGGCTCAGCAGACGAACCAGCTGCTCTTGGTGGATGCCCCGCTCCACCTGATCCAGGGGTTCCTCGGCGCGGTTATCGGCGATCAGGTCGCCCAGGTAGCTACGGCCTTCCTCGGCGTTGATGGGGGCATCGAGGCTAGAGGTGGTGAGCGATTGACGCAGCAGGGAATCGAGCTCCTCGATCGGCATGCCGATCGCTTCGGCGATCTCCTGGCGGCTCGGCATGGCACCAAGCTTGTGGGCCAAATCGAGGCTCACCTTGCGGATCGTGCCAAGCCGCTCACTCAGGTGGACCGGCAGCCGGATCGTGCGGCTCTGGCAGGCGATAGCACGGGTCATGCTCTGGCGGATCCACCAGAAGGCGTAGGTGGAAAACTTGTAGCCCCGGGTGGGGTCGAACTTCTCGACGGCCCGCTCCAGGCCAAGGGAACCCTCCTGAACAAGGTCCAGGAGCTCTAGCCCCTTGCCTTGGTATTTCTTGGCCACGCTGACCACCAAGCGAAGGTTGGCGCGCATCATGCGTTCCTTGGAGCGCCGGCCAATCTTGATAATCTTTCGCTCGTGAACTGAATAGTCTTCGCGTTGTTCGTCCACCAGGCGCATCATCGTCTGGACCTGATTACCAAGCTCGATTTCTTCGGCTGGGGTGAGCAGGGGTTCGCGGCCGATCGAGCTCAGATACCAGGTCATCGAGTCGCCGCCGCGCCGACCTGTGCCCTCACTTGATCGGACCGATGATCTGACGGAGGAGGCAACCATGGACGAGGGGAACCGGGGCTAGCGCTGGCTGCGACTATCGGGCATCAGCCAAGATTGGGCGGTATTTTTAATCAACCTTACCGATTTAGCTTGCAAATCAACACCATTGCCTCAATCTTGACGAGATTCTCCTGAGGGTGTGCTGCTTTGCCGCGATGGCGGCGCCTATTCGCCCGATCACAAAGTTGGGCCATCAAAGCCGTCGGCCTTGATGGCGGCACTTCCCTGTTCCACTGCCGCTCCCAGGATGGGCGCCCTCGACAGCAGCTGGGCGACCGCCAAAGGGGTGGCCCCACCGGGCCCGTGCTGTTCGCCTGCTCGGCAGCCCGCCAGGGCGTGGTCAAGGGCAGCCAGGGCCAGAATTGCCCCATCGCTACGGCGGCAGGCTTCGGCCCGGGCTGCCAGGCCGGCGGCATAGCCCGCCAGCACATCCCCCAGTCCGGCCCTGGCGGCATAGGGGCAGCTCCGCAGCAGCTGCCAGCGCCGGCCATTGGGGGCTGCCACCACCGTGTGGGCCCCCTTGAGTAGCACCGTGGCGCCGCTTAGGTGGGCCGCCTCAGCAGCGGCCTCCAGCGGTGGAAGGGAGGCCAGGGCGGGAAACAAACGGGCAAATTCGGCTCGATGGGGGGTGATCCAGGTGGGTCCGGCCCGCTCCTTCAGCCAGTTGGAGCTGATCCGGTTGAGGCCATCGGCATCGACCACCAGCGTTCCGACGAAGCCCTGCAGGTGGCGCCAGAGCGCTGCGCCATCCGGCTGGGGGCCCCCAGCCCCGGCGGCCGCCTCAGGGGGCCCCAATCCCGGACCCA
Source organism: Cyanobium sp. ELA507 (assembly GCA_037133235.1). Taxonomy (GTDB): domain Bacteria; phylum Cyanobacteriota; class Cyanobacteriia; order PCC-6307; family Cyanobiaceae; genus Cyanobium. The sequence goes on along the minus strand of JBAXOO010000134.1, from coordinate 1,211 downwards.
CCAGCACCGCATCAAGTCGGGCCAGGGCCCCAGCCGAAAGGGGATCGGGCTCCGGCACCACATGGGGCAGCACGGGCCAGAGGCCCGCCGCCATCGCGGCGGAAACCCCGGCCCGCAGGCTGCCGCATCCGGATGCGCTGGCCCCCGCCAGGGCCAGGTGGGCCGCACCGGGGTAGCGGTCACTGCCGGCGATCACCAGCAAGCGGCCCCGTTCGTACTTGCCGGCGTCGGCAGCGGGGCATGGGCGGGGTCCGCTGGCCCCATCCGCCAACCCCCGGCCGGGGCCGCCGAGTCCGAGGGGTTGGTGGCTCGGGAGGCTCGCCAGCAGGTCTGCGGCCAGCCCCAGATCCACCCGTTCCAACCGGCCCACCCAGGCCACGGCGGTGTCCTGGACAAGCCCCTGCTTGATCAGGCCCAGGCAGAGCGTGAGCGCTGCCCGGGCGGCGCTGCTGCCGAGCAGCCGGCCCGTGTCGGTGCAGAGGCCAGTGGGGGTATCGATGGCCAGCAGCAAATGGGCCTGCCGCTCGTTGCGCTCGGCCAGCAGCGCCTCGATGGCGGCTCCCGGTGCTCGCTTCTGGCCATTGCCGAAGAGGGCATCGATCCAGAGGCAGGGTTCGCCGGGATCGGGCGCCTCCTGAAGGCGGGGGATCCCCAGCCAGCCGGCGTGGTGCCAGTGCCGTTCGGTGAGCGGTTTGCATGGATCAAAGGGCGACCAGAGCCGCACGGGCACGCCAGCCAGATGCAGTTCGCGGGCCACCACCAGGCCGTCGCCGCCGTTGTGGCCTGGACCCACCAGCACCACGGCCCCCCGCTTGTTCAGGGCTGCGCCCAGCCCGGAGGTGGTGTCCGCTTTGGGGGCCAGTGCGCCTAGGCCGAGGATGCGGCGGGCCAGAGCCAGCCCGGCCTTCTCCATCAAGGCCTCCACCGGCAGGCCGCTGGCAAAGAGTTGCGCCTCAAGATCGGCCATCTGCTGGGCCGTCACCAGCAGGTGGTCGGCGTCCCGCGGCGGCCAGCTTGGGTCGGTCGGTCGGTTGTCCTTGGCGTCAACGGCTGACAACTCGGCGGCCCGCTCAGCTGGATTCCATGATGGAGGGGGATCGGCCGCCGCACCATCGAAGCGGCAGCCATGCCTCTCCGGCCTTTGGACCTGCGTACCTGGCCGCTTTTAACCATCCACCCTCTCCCCCGAATCCCCTTGACCTCCAGGCTGC
>JBAXOO010000133.1:0-5203 GCA_037133235.1 Cyanobium sp. ELA507 | reverse complement strand
GGGGGGGTTGGGGTGGGCTGAGGTTCAGACCAAAGAACCGCTGGCGATGCACCGTCTGTTCGCCGCAGAAACCGACCAGCCGCAGGGGGGCCGCCTGGCCCAATGGCTCGAGGCGGGAGGCCAGGGCGGGGCTCAGGAATAGCCCCTCGGCGCCCGTGTCGGCCAGGGCCTGCACCGGGCCGCTGGGGCTGCTGATGCTGAGCAGCGGCACGCCATGGTGCCAGCGCAGGGGGATTCGCAGGGGCTCCCGCCGGCCTTGAATGCTGGAGGCGCTCCAGGCTGTGACAGGGGTTGTGAGAGGAGTGGCTAGGGCGGGCTTGGCTGGATCGATCTCCAGGGCGGCCCGCCCCAGCACCAGGCGGGAGCCTGTGGGGTCGATCAGGATCGGCAGCTGCCGCAGGCTGGGGGCGCCGAGCACCCCATCCACCCCCTTCGGCAGGGCGGCCACCGGCATCACCAGGGCTTCCACCCCACGCACCACCAGCCCTCCGCTGCCCTGATCGGAAGGGCCAGGGGTGGAGCTAAGCCGTAGATCCGGCAGCCGTGTGCGCCGGGGTGCCAGCGCCCCACAGCCCTGGCCGCCGCCGGCCAGGTCGAAGGCGCCGGGCGGCAGCGGGGAGGTGGCCAGCCCCAGCCGTTCCGCCAGGGCCGGAGTGACCATGGTGGAGGAGGCACCGGTGTCGAGCAGCAGCCGCACCCGACGGCGGCCCAGGGCGGATCCCACCGCTGACCCCACCGCCTGGAACTCCAACACCGGGGTGTCGCCGCCGGCGGCCCGCTCCAGGGGCAGCTGCGCCTCCCCTTGCACCGTGCCGCCTGAGAGGGGCGTGCCGGCCAGCTGGATCAGGGCCGCCGCCGCCGGCTGGCTCACCGCCAGGGTCACCAGGACCGCACCGCCCAGCCGGCTGATCAGAGGCCCACGGGCCATGGAACGGCAGGTCGCTGACCTTGATTCTGGCCCCGGCCCGTCAGGCGGTGGCGAGTCGGCTGAGGTACCACCACCAGAAAGGCACGCTCAGCAGGGCTAGCAGGGTGCTCCACAGCACCAGGTGGGCGGTGCGCTCCTGGTGTCGACCCACCGCCTCGGCAATCAGCAGCGCCGAGATGGCCGTGGGGGCGGCGGCCTGCAGCACCACGGCTTGGCGCACCAGCTCGGGCAGCCGCAGCAGCTCGCCCACCACCAGGGCAACCAGCGGCAGGACCACCAGTTTGAAGACCAGGGCCGTCGCCAGGGGCCTCCCTTCACCGGGCCTGATCGCCGCCCCCTCCGGCCGCCGCAGCATCACCCCCAGCCGCATGCCCACCACCGCCAGGGCGAGCAGCAGCACCAGCCTCGAAGGGATCCAGAGCAGGGCGGCCACGGCTCCGCCCCAGGGGGTGAGGTGGATGGCCATGGCGATGGCCAGCCCCTTGAGGGCCGGACTGCCCAGGAAGATCGATAAGAGCCTGGAAGGGGTGACCCCCAGGCCGCCAACCAGCAGGGGCCCCAGGCTCCAGGTGATCAGGGTGCCGACCAGGTCGTAGGTGATGCTGTAGCCGAGGGCCTGGGACGGCAGGAAGGCCAGGGCCACCGGGATCCCGAAATAGCCGGTGTTGCCCACCACCGAGCCGAGCTGCAGGCCGCCGTTGGCCAGGGCCCGCCGCAGCGGGACCACGCCGAGCAGGAGCAGCAGGCCGATGCCATTGATCAGGCCCGCCGCGGCGCCGGCGACCAGCAGGCCTCCCCCTAGGCCGGAGCGCAGCAGCAACCCCACCAGGGTGAGGGGAATGCCCCAACCCACCAGGGGGGCGGCCAGCCGGGAGGGCAGGGAAGGGAAGCGGTGCCCCAGCAGCAGGCCCAGCAGGAGGGCGGGGATCAGTTCGCTGGCGAAGCGCAGCACGGCGGCTCCCTTTGGGGGGATCCTCGCCTGGCCGGGATCAGGGGCCCCAGCGTTGTGCGCCGATGAAGCTCAGGTCGACGAAGTCGCTGGCCTGGTGATCGCGGGCTCCCAGCGAGACCTTGAACCCGCCCAGGTCGAGCTGGCCCAGGCTTTCCAAACCTTGCTTCAGCGATTGGCGGTTTGGCTCGGCACCCGCCTTCTCCAGGGCTTCGGTCAGTAAACGTGCCGCCAGGAAGCCCTCCAGACTGGTGAATCCGTAGCGCGGTGTGCGTTGCTGCTGGCGGATCAGCTGCTGGTAGCGGGCCACCACCGGCACCCGCCGGTCCCAGGGGAAGGGCACCACCTGGGAGATGCCGATCCCATTGGCTTGGCCGCCGGGAAGGGCATCCTGCAGGCCCTCCACGTCCACGGGGGAGAGGTTCATCAACTGGGCTGTGCTCCCGAGCCGCTGCAGATCCTGGGTGAAGGAGGCGGAGGTGGTGAAGGTGGCGAAGATCAGCACGGCGTTGGGATCGGCGGCATGGATCCTCCGGGCCGTCGCTCCGGTGTCCTTCGAGTTGCGCTTCACAGCGCCCACCGCTACGGGGTTGAGGCCATGGCGGGCCAGGGAGGCCAGGCTGGAGCGCAGTCCGTCCTCGCCATAGGCATCGTCGATGCGCACCACAGCCACCCGGCGACGGCCGTCGCGCACCAGTTGATTGATGATCCGATCGATCTCCGCCTGATAGCTGGCCCGCAGGTTAAAGACCATCGGCCTGAGGGGATCGCGCAGGGAGCGAGCGCCGGAACGGGGAGCCACAAGCGGGACCCCCACCTGCTCGATGAGGGGCAGGATCGCCTTGGCATTGGCCGTGCCGAAGATGCCGAACAGGGCGATGACCTTCTCCTGCTCAATCAGTTGATGGGCGTTGGCCAGGGTCTGCTTGGGCTCGTAGCGGTCATCGAGGCTGACGAGCTTCAGCCGGCGTCCCCGGATGCCGCCGCGGCGGTTGACCTCCGCGAACCAGGCGAGGGCGCCCTCACGGAAATCCTTGGCGGTGCTGGAGGAGGGGCCGCTCAAGGGTGCCGACTGGCCCACCAACAATTCCACTTCAGCTGCAGCGGCGGGGGCGGCGCCTGGAGCGGTGGAGGAGCGCACCAGCAGGGGGGTGAAAGCCAGCAGCGCCAGAAGGGCAAGATACCCACGTCGCCCTAAGGTCAGATCCATCGTCCGAAACAGCGCTGTGCGCAAGAAGCGCCGCTGGAATCTGTTAGCAATTCTGTCGCTCCTTTTGGCTGCGACTTTAGCCCTCTTTGCCGTTCAGCGAATCGATGTTACTCCCGTGCAGACGAGGGATACCCTGCGTCTCTCATCCTCATCGAGGGCGCTCAGCATCGACCCCCGCCAGCTCCCTTCCAACGGCTGGAGCACCCTGCGGGGGGAGCTTCTTCATGGAAGTGAGGAACAGGTGGATCAGTCTGCCCTTGAGGCGGCGCCGTTCCGGGTTCAGGTCGGTGTCTACGCCAACACCATGTCGGAACTCAAACTCAGCGAACCCAGCTTTGCTTCAAGTGGTTATATCTGGATGATCTGGAATGAAGCGCTCGAGCGCTATCTCCAGACCAATGGTGCAACGATCGATCAGCGCTTCAGTCTGCTGAATGCCCTGATCACTGACGCGCCGCCATCGCTTCAGCCGGTGGCCGGCAACCCGAAACGTCTGCCTGATGGCAGTTATTACCAGCAATACACGTACCGAGGCCGCTACCTGATTGATGTGGCCAGTTTTCGTCATTTCCCATTCATGAACATCAGCCTGCCGCTCACGATCGAGGCCGACGATGTGGATGGGGGCCTCAGCTATCAACAACTGCGGCTGGAACCCGACATCCGCAACAGCGGCATGGGTTACAACGCCCATATCCTCGGCTGGCTCAACCAGGGTTGGTCGATTGCGGAGTATCGCCATCAGTACGCCACCAACTTTGGCCTTGGTGGCAGCGAGAGTGATTACAGCCTCATGTTATTTGAGATCTCCTATGGAACCTCCGCCTGGGCATCATTCTGGCGGCTGATCCTGCCGCTGGTGGTGTTGATGGCGATGGTGCTGCTGGTGTTCAAGGTGAGACCGGATGAACAGGATGCGCGCGCCAGTATTCCGGTCACGGTGCTGCTCACGCTGGTCTTCCTGCAGCAGTCCTATCGCGGCGAACTACCTACCCTGCCCTTCCTCACCTTTCTCGATCAGGTCTACGTGGTGGCCTATGTGGTGACCCTTGTTGCCTTCGTGCTGGTGATCTGGATCGGACGCCGCTATGCCTCCATGGAGATGCTTGAGGAGGGCCCGGACCGGGAGAGTCTGCGGCAACGTCTCGAGGATCTCGACAACAGCTGGCCCCTGGTGGTGGTGGCATTCAGTGCCGCAGCGATCACCACCTGCTGGATGCTGATTCCCCCTGGAATCTGAAGCCATCGCCTGCCGCCATGAACCGTCGCGCCGTGCTGTGGGCCTCCGGCCTGGCCCTGCTACTGGGGCTGGGGACCGCCTTGCTGCTCCGGCCCGATCGCCGCAGCGCCTGGGACCAGGCGACCCTGAGCCGCGATCTGCCGAAGGAGAACACTCCGGGTCGGCGGGGGCTTTGGGCCGACCAGCTGCGCCCCCTGCTGCGGCAGGCCGATACCCTGGGCCCAGAGCCCAGTGATCCGGCCGAAAGCCTGGCCTGGCGGCAGGCCCAGTGCGCCATCAATCGGCAGCTGCAGGAGCTGCAGCGGCAGTTCGGCCGACCGGTGGAAACGGCGGAACAGATGGGCCGCCCCCTAGCCTGCGAGCGGTTGGCGGGTCAGCCCTGATGATCGGCATGGGGCCCGATCGGCTAGCAAGTCCTGTTCGCGTTGGCAGAAACGTTGGCGTTGGTAGAGACGTTGGCGATGGCCCAGATGCCTCAGTTCACGTAGAGCCGGCGGGCCTGCTCAAGGGTGGCCAGCAGGTCGGCGTCGTCGAGATCAAGGGCTTCGGGCCAGAGGGTGTGGAGCCAGGCCCGGAAGCGTTCGGCTTCAGGAGCCGCTGGGGGTGAAAAGACGGCAGCGGTGTTCGATGCCAGACCGGCAGTGCAGTTGGGCTCAAGGCCGGCGGCGGCCTGCCCGCCCCTAACGCTCTGCGGGGGCGCCATGAACGCCGCGAAGAACTCCTCCTGGGCGGCCAGCACCCTGAACTTGAGGAACTCCAGCAGCCGCGCCCGCAGCCGGATCGGGTCCACCAGGCGGCAGCGGCGCGGATCCACAGCCAGCTCCAGCTCCTGACCCGGCGTGAGGCCTGCGATCCAGGGAGCCAGTACCTCCAGGC
>JBAXOO010000132.1:0-5224 GCA_037133235.1 Cyanobium sp. ELA507 | reverse complement strand
CTTTGCCAGCGGAATTCGAGGTAGGAATTGGTGATTTCGCCGTAATTCGGTGAATTGGGATCGACGTTGTAGCCAATCCCGCCGCTGAACACCAGCGGTCCGGCGATCTGCTGGGTGAGGCCGATGCCGATGGTGCCCAGGTCCACGGCCCGGTCAAAGCTGAAGGGGCTGCCCCCCTGGCGCAGGGTGCCCCCGCCTGTCAAGGTGATTTCCGTGTAGTCAAAGAAGGGTTTCACGAAGTGGCCCAGGGTGAGCGTCGGGCCACCGGTGAGGCCGATCGTGTTTTGGTTAACGCCGCTGCCGTAATAGGCGAAGGTGCCGAGCACGTTGGCCCGCAGCCACAGGCCCGGAACCACCGGTTGTCCCGTGTTGGCGTAGGCAGCCGTGGCTGTGAGGGCCGCTGGCTTGCCGATCCAGAGGGGGTAGTTGAGGTTCGCAGAGCCGACGCCGCTGAAGCGCCAGGAGTCGACCAGGTTGTTGCTGGTGAAGTCGTTGCCCTGGAAATTCCCCACCCCCGTGCGCCAGAGGTAGTTGCCGCTCAGTTTGCCCCAGGTGGGCAGTAGACCCGTCTGCTCCAGGGAGGTTCCGTAGGCCGAATACACATCCTGTTCCCCGAGGGTGCCATTCCAGGTGCGGTAGCGGTAGGCGCCGAAGAGGCGCCACTTGCTTTCGCCCAGCAGGGGCATCTTCACGGCTCTGCTGAAGTCGCCCCAGCTGCGAGTGCCGTTGGCGATATTGTCTGGGTTGAAGGTAGAGATATCAAGGGTGGCGTCGGAGTTGAAGCCGAGCACCTGTTTCCTCAGCACGGCCTGAAGACCGAACAGGTCTCCTGCTTTGGTGGGCTGGGAAACGCCTGGTGCATTGGCTGATTGGCCCGGCAGTGGATAGCTGTCCGTGTTGCCATTGATGGCCCTCTGGGTGAGGAACTGGGGCTGGATCCTGAGGATGCCCGTCTCCCCGACCCGCAAGGGAATGTTGTAGCCGATGAAGCGGCCGTTGCGGTCCTCCTTGTCGGCTCCCAACACCCAGCGATTGTCGACATCCTGTTTCTTCTTGATCACCGTCTTGCGGGTGATCGGAATCGGCAGCCGCTCGTCCAGCACCAGGCGGTTGCGGTCGGTGCGGATTTCGGTATCGCCATTCGGCAGCAGGGTGGCCACCACGTTCTCCGAATCCATCCACGACTGGGCCGGCGTGAAGGGGTCGTTGCTGAAGGCCATCCGGTCCGCCGTGACCGTGGTGGCGGTGAAGGCCATGTGGCGGGCCTGCACCCGCCAACGGCTGATCGTGCCTTTCACCAGCTGGCTGTTGCCCTGGGTGGCCAGGTTGTTCAGCTGGTTGGGTTTGGCCCCCCCGAATTCGTTCACCTGATCCGGGGTGGACAGGGTGGAGGGAAAGCCATAACGCCGCTCTGCCGAGAGGCTCTGCTGGAATTTCACATCGGTGACGCGCTGGTTGAGCCCGGCGACCGCTGTGGCCCTCTCCCGCTCCAGGATCCGGGCCCGATCCCATACCGAGCCCGTGGGTCTGGCCTTCTGGGTGGAGCCGGCCTGGCCTGCCGTGCCCCCGCCCGGGGCCGGTGATCCGTTGGTTTTCTGAGTGGCAGCCGCCGGGTCGCCCGGGGCCGGTCCCATGGTCACCAGGTCGAGCTGGCTGGCCAGGTTGGTGGGCGGATTGCTTTCCGGCGGCGGTGCCCCCGGGCAACCCTGGGCCGGCGGCAGTTCCTGAGGTTTGCGGGGCGGCGGGGAGGTGCCGAAGCGGTAGCGCAGGCCCAGCAAATAGCCGTTGCTGCCCTCACTCACGCCGTTGTAGGTGCCGTAGGCGCCGGAGCGGTGGTGGATGCGACCCACCGCTGAGAGCTGGGGGGTGACCAGGGCCTCCACCTCGAAGGCCAGGTAATTGAGAAAGGTGGAGTAGTTCTCGCGGAAGGTCTTCTCGTAGTTGCTGGGTTCGGTGAGCAGACTCACCCCTTCGACGAAGTAGATATTGAGCCAAGGCTGCAGCCAGAAGCGCATGCCGATGCCCAAGGTGCCGTCGCCGAAGTTCTGGGCGGGGGTATTGGCGTAGGGCACGTCCTGGTTGAAGCCACCACCGGGCTGGGAGCGGGAGCGGTGGTTGAGCAGGTTGGCGTCTAGCTCGAAGGCGAAGAGACCACCATCAAGAATTCGCCGTTGCATTCCCACCCCGGCTAGGTATTCCGGCCGATAGGTGCCGTTGAAGAGGAAGGTGTCGCCGAAGTTGGCCGTGTACATCTGGCCACCCCAGGCGGTGACGGACCAGGGAAAGGGGTGCCAGTCCGGCAACGGCGGCAGGTTTGGGCTGCAACTAAGCGGTTGGGGCGGCAGCAAAGGGGCGGAGGGCAGCTGGGAGAGGTCCAGGTCCTGCTTGCTGCCATCGAGGTCGAGTACTCCGTAGACATCGTCCATCTCGCCCCGTCCCTCCGGCAGGCTGAAACGCAATCGGCTGGCCTGGAGGTATTGCTGGCCCCGTTGGAAGCGCACGCCGCCGCTGGCGAGTATCAGGCGCGAAGCGGGGTCGAATTCGATCCGTTGAGCCATGATGCGCCCTCCCGCCAGCAGCGCCGTTGCATGGCCCGTGGCCACGAACCGGCCGAGCTGGGAGTCGTAGCTCTGGCTATCAGCCTTGAGTTCAAGCTCAAGGGGTGGGGCAGCCATCGGCACGCTGGCTGGCGTGCCTTTGCTGGCAGCTTTCGCAGGGGGGGTGGCGGCCATGGCAGGCCTGCCGCCTGCCCCCTCTCCAGCCGAGGTCCGTGGCAGGCCCTGGGGCCCCGCTGCCGCTGGGAGTTGGTTCGGTGCTGCCAGCGCCGCTGGCAGGGGGCCTAGCAGGGCGCCACCCGCAGCGAGGAGGGCGGCGAATCGGCCTGGCAGGCGGGGAGTCGGGCTTCGTCGCTGTTGAAGCTGATTCCCTGTCGTCGTATTCCGGTCCAGACCAAAAGATTGGCCCTGATCCCGGACGATTCCGGCCGGCCGGCGATGGGGCACCACAGTCGGCCGGGGGTGGCAACGGAGGCTGATCCTGCCATGGGGCCCTCCCGATGGACCTGGCCTGGATCGGTGTCTCTTCTGTGGATTGGTCGCTGCATCGCCCATGGCTCGATGGGTCTGCCCAACACGAAACCCTCAAACCGCTCACTTGTGGCGATTTGAGGGGTAAGGGCTGACCTGGAGACTCTCTCGATGGAGGGGGAGCTTTCAGGTTGGCGAGATGGCAGCGGCGCTTCAGTCCTCCAGGTCCTTGCGGCTGGGGGTGCGGCTCGGGTCGCTGGCCAGGAAGCCGAAGACGAAGATCCCGATGAAGAAGAAAACGACGGAGTAGACCGAGATCTTGAGGGCGAGCATGGGCTGTCCGGCGGGTGACAGGGCGGATGACAGGGAATGACAGGCCGGGCACGGTTGGCGGGCCGTCGGCTGCCCCAGCCCCATCATCCTATGGGGCTTGGGAGGCCATCAAAGATGCCCGAGGGGCTGCAACAGGGTCCAGAGGCCCGGATTGAAACGATTCAGTCACGTTCCGCCGGGCGGCCGCCGCTCGATCTGCAGCCGCTCTGGCGCTGCGGTGGGCCCGATGGGGCAACCCTGGCGGCCCTCGAGCATCCCTGGGGAGCCCGGCACCGCCCCGACTGGCAGGCCCGGGGGCTGGTCATCTGGCCCCGCGGCGGCCAGTGGCGGGAGCTGGGGCTGCGGCTCCAGCGTCCGGCCGACTGGGCCGATCTCGGCCCGGCCAGCGCCAGGGCCCGCCTGGTGCTGCGCTGGTGGGCCGATCAGGTGGAGCTGCGGGCCGATGGCCAGCCGGTGCATCGCGGCGACCTCTTCGACACCGCCTGCCGCTGGGAGTTGCCCGCCGCTTGGTGGGCGGGGGCGCCGCTCGATCTGGAGCTGCGGCTGCGCAGTCCCCTCCACGACGATGGGGCCCTGATCCACAGCCGCATCGAGCTCGAACCGCGGGACGGCTCCGATCCCCTTGGCCTGCTGGCCCCGAGCGTGGAAGCTCTGGAGCGGTTGCGCCGCGAGCACCGGGGCGGTCCCGATGCCGCCGCCGACCCCGATGGTGGCTCCGCTGGCGTCATCGGGCCAGGGGCCGGGAGGGTGCATGTGTTGGGCCATGCCCACCTCGATTTGGCCTGGCTCTGGCCGGTGGCCGACACCTGGCAGGCGGCCGAGCGCACCTTCCGTTCCGCCCTGGGGCTGCTGGAGCGCTTCCCCCAGCTCCACTTCGGCCATTCCACCCCGGCCCTCTATGCCTGGCTGGAGCAGCACCGCCCCTCCCTCTTCGCCGCCATCGGCGCCGCGATGGAGACCGGCCGCTGGGAACCCCTCAACGGTCCCTGGGTGGAAACCGATGGCGTTCTGGTTGGCACCGCCTCCCTGCTGCGCCAGTTCCAGGAGGGTCAGCACTACAGCCGCCGGGCCTTCCCTAATTGGGAGCACAACGTGGCCTGGCTTCCGGACAGCTTTGGCTTCAGCGCCGGGCTGCCTGCGGTGGCGGCCGCCACTGGGGTGCGCTGGTTCTGCACCCACAAGCTGGCCTGGAATGCCACCAATTCCTTCCCCCATCGGATCTTCCGCTGGCGCAGCCGCTGCGGTGCCGAGTTGCTGGCCCTGATGACCGCGCCGATCGGCACGGACGGCGATCCCCTGGCGATCGAGCAGCATCGTCTCGGGTGGCAGGCCGCCACTGGCTGTGCCGATGCCCTCTGGCTGCCCGGTGTGGGCGACCACGGCGGCGGACCCACCGCCGAGATGCTCGAACAGCTGGCCCTCTGGCAGGGCCACCCGGCCGCCGCGCCCCAGCAGCACGGCAGCCTGCGGGGTTTCTTGGCGGGCCTGGAACCCCTGGCGCCCCAGCTGCCGGTGTGGCGCGATGAGCTGTACCTGGAGTTGCACCGGGGCTGTGCCACCAGCCGGCCCGATCAGAAACGGCACAGCCGCACCCTGGAGCGTCTGCTGCGGGAGGCCGAGCTGGCGCGGGCCCTGCAGCCCCCAAGCCTGCCGCCAAGCCCAGATCGCTCCGCCGAAGAGGGCGTCGACTGGCGGACGCTGCTGTTTCAGCAGTTCCACGACATCCTGCCGGGCACCTCGATTCCCGAGGTGTTCGAGCAGGCCGAGCCCGAATGGCGGGCGGCCCGTCGCCGGGCCCGCCGCCAGCGGGACCTGGCCCTGGGCGTCAGGGCCGCCCGCCATTCGGGCTCGGCCTGCTCGAACAC
>JBAXOO010000131.1:0-5271 GCA_037133235.1 Cyanobium sp. ELA507 | reverse complement strand
TGGAGGTAGCCGCAGCGGTGGTTGGCGATCGGTACGCCGGCCAGGCCCGCCCGGGCGGTGTAGTCCATATCTTCGAAGCCGATGCCGGGGAAGCCGGGATCGAAGGCCCCCACCCGGGCCACCGTGGCTGGGGAGATCACGAAGTGCGACCACGAACTGTTGAGCAGGCTCAGACCCGCCGCCGGCCAGTCGAAGGCTTCGGCCCAGCGGCGCAGCCAGGCGTGGATGGTCAAATCGTCGTTGAGGATCAGCAGGGGCCGGTCCACGGGTGAGGCCGCCAGCATCGCGTTCCAGAGCGTGGTGAGGCCGTGGGCCCGATCGTGCAGCACGAAGCGTTGTTGGGGCAGGGCTCCATCGCAGATCTCCCGCTCGAACCGTTCGAGGTAGCGGGCCTGGGCCTCGGCCGTGCCATGGCCATTGACGGCGATGGTGAGGGGCACCTCGGGAAAGATCCGGGTAATCGCGCCATGGAGGGGTTTGAGGAAGCGGTCGTAGCGCTCGCTGTAGGTGGTGATCCCGATGGCGAAGGATCCGCCCAGGTCGCGGCGAGGGGGCACGAGGGCTGCTGGCGCCAGGCGCCTCAGACCTTGAACCCCAGCACGGCCGGCGCAGTAGAGACGGAATTTGAGGTTGCCTTCGGAAGCCAAGGGAGGGGGGAGCGTCAGGAGCGGTGGAGGGAGGCGATCGCCTGCTGCAGACGCGGGTAGCGATCCGGCGGCATGATGTAGTCGTTGAAGCAGCGGTGGCAGTTGGCCCGCATCGTGGGTAGGTTGCGGCCGATGTGTCGCACCGCTTCGACAAACTCCGAGTAGCTGTCGACCAGCACGCCGCAGTTGTAGTCCTCGATGAAGCGGAAGCTGGGCTGGCGGGTGGCGATCACCGGCACCCCCATGGCGAGGAACATGCAGAGGCGGTTGGAGCTCGTGCCCATGTGCTGGAACTGGGGGGCAGGGTTGGTGTAGATCGCCAGACCGATGTCCAGACCCACGGCCGAACGCCAGGCCTCCTGCCACCCCATCCGTTCCTGCTGCAGATAGAGCCGCTTCCCCAGCCCCAGGCGACTGAGCAAAAAGAGGCAGAGGGGGGAGACGGCCAGGGGCTGGATCACCGCATGGAGGGTGGGTTCGTCCTGGAGTGCCTGCACCAGCCAGTCGGCTCCGGCGGTGAGGTTGAGGGCGCCGGAGGAGGCAATGACCAGGGCCTCCTGGGGCAGGCCCCAGCGCTCCCTCAAGGCCCGGCGCAACTCCGGATCGGGCTGGGGTGGCTGGTGGAAGCAGCCGGGATAGACCAGGACCGGGGCGGTTGGCGCCAGGGCGGCATAGTCGCGCAGCAGCTCCACACGGGAGTCGTCATTGACGATGGTGAAGCGGGCCTGGCGCATGGCCCAGCGGCAGAGTTGCTTCCAGCGCTCCGGGCTGTCGCCGCGGTAGCTGCCGGATTTGATCTCATCCACCAACAGGAAGCTTGGCCGGCGTGTCAGGGCCGCCAGCACGCCCACCACGGCCAGGGGATCCTCACTGGTTCCGGAGAAGCAGGCGTAGCTCCACCAGCGGCGGTCGAGGAGGTGGCGAGCCAGCCAGCGCACCGTGTAATCGGCCCGGTGGGTTGTCACGTCGGGGCCGTAGGCCGAAGGGTCCTGGGGGGTCCCCGGGGAGAAGACATCCACCCGGTAGCCACAGCTCAACAGCGCCTCGATGATGGCCCGGTTGGGGGGGGAATCGAGCAGCTCCGGCACCAACAAAAAGTGGGCTGCTCGCTGTTGGCGTCGCTGGGGGGTCGGCACCATGGCGTCAGAGGGCCACCGGAACCCGGTCCGTGCTGAGATCCCGCGGCAGGTCGATCCTGCCGGCCTGGTAATCCGCGAGGAACCGCTGGGAATAGGCGTTGATGAAGGCGGCAGGAAACTCCCGCTTGGGTTTGGAAGGGGCGCTGCTCGCCTGGCCTGGCCGGGCGGTGATCACCCGGTCGTACCAATTGTGGTAGTGGGTGATGGTGCCGTCGATGCCGTAGAAGTTGCCCAGGCCATAGCGGAGGTGGCCGAGCTCGTCGCTCCAGAGGGTCACGTCCGGATCGGGGGTAAAGAGCGGTTCACGCTCCGCATTGGAGACATACACGTTCATCGGCTGCCAGGTCAGCCCCCGCTGCGCCAGTCGGCGGGGGATGTTGTGGGTCACGTGGCCGCCGGAGAAATCCAATTCACGGCGGGGCAGGGGCAGCCGGTACCGCCGCCGCCACACCAGGTTGCGGGCCCGCCGCAGCCCTGCCGTTTCAAACAGCAGAAAGGAGCTTTCTGGCATGCCTGCCCCGAAGGGGCGGGTGAGGGGGCCGCAGCCGATGTCCTCCGGGGAGATCAGCACGGTGTTGCCACCGAGATGGGCCGTGCAGCGCTCAAACCAGTCCGGGGCCAGCAGGATCACATCGGCGTGGAGCAGCAGGGTGAAGCGGCTCCGGGAGCTCCTCACCAGCTGTTGCAGGGCCTCCGGTTGGGTGCAGCGGCGCACGATCACCTCGGCGCCCCGCTCCCGGGCCAGGTCCGCTGAGGCATCGCTGGAGGCGTTGTCGAGCACGCAGATCCGGGTGCGGATTCCGGAGGTGGTTCGCCGCAATGCCTCGAGGCAGTGGGGCAGGAAAAGGGCGCTGTTCCAGCTGGTGATGCCAACGAAAAGATCGCCAGGGAGATCGTTAGTGGCCATGGTTAACTCGCCGTTGGAAACAGGGAGAGGCGCTTCAGCAGGCGCACCGGCAGGCTCGATTCAATCTGGCCGAGGCGGGCCTGAAGCGAAGACTGGGTAGCCACCAGCTCGGACACCAGTTGCCGCAGGGCACCAAAGGCTGCGTTCTTGGCATACACATAGGCGAGTTCTTCGCTGGCCTTGCTGCGATGACGCACGGTTTTTACGTCGGGATAATAACGCATCACGGCCAGTTTCTCTTCGATCATGGCCGCCTCGGTGGCGCGTGAAAGGCGGAACCAGAGGTCGTAATCCATCAGTAGATGGAGTTGTTCATCCACCCCACCGGCTTCCTGCCAGAGCGAGCGGGACCAGAAACAGCACTGCTGCATCACCCAACGGTCGTTCTTCCAGTTGAGCAGGGTGGCCTCCGTCATCGGCAGGGCTGGGATGTGGCGCAAAAACCGGTGGTCCTTGCTGATCACATCGCCAGCTCCCACCACGAAGCGAACCTCCGGATCGGCGGCGAAGCGGTTGGCCACGCGCCGAAGGGCACCGGGAAGGAAATAATCATCGGAGTTGAGCCAGCAGAGGATGTCGCCGCTGGCGAATCCAAATCCCTTGTTGATGGCATCCGATTGGCCCCGATCGGGGCCTTCGATCACCCGCGCCAGTCGATGGCGGTATCGCTCCAGCACCGCAGCGGTGCCATCGCTGCTGCCGCCATCGGCCACGATGATTTCGATGTTGCCGTAATCCTGCTCGAGGATCGATAGCAGGGTGTCCTCGATCGTGTCGCCCTGGTTGAGGGTGGGCACCACCACCGTGAAGCGCAGCCTGTCATCAGGTTGCCCGGCCCCGCCTTTCGGGTCGGGCTCCGGGGCACTGGAGCCCTCCGCGATGGGCCCGCCGGGCCATCCGTACAGGGGGACCCTCATGCCGCCTCCGGAAGGGTTGCCAGCACTTCTTTCCAGCGGGCCATGGTGAGTAGGAAGGCCACGCTGCGGGTGCGGTCCTGGCCGCTGGCATGGTCCGCCAGAATCTTGCGGGTGGTGGCCGGATCCACGAGATCGCTCATCGTGTTGAGGGCCTCTAGCAGGGAGTCCTGCAGATCCCGGTTCTGGAACCACTCCCGGCTGCGGTCGTAGGTGATGTAAGGGGTGCGCCGCATCCACCGGGTCCAGTAGAGGGGGGGTGCCTTGCTGAGCATCCGGCGGGGATTGAAGCCATTCTCCTCGGGGAACTCGAGCAGGTCGGGGCAATTGCGTTGGATGGCGTAGCGGTGCCAGTTGGAGCCGAGTTTCCAGCTGGACTTGAGGTTCCAGATCGCTTCCAGCCAGTCGCGGTTGTGGAAGGGGGAGCGCCAGTTGCTGGAGGCCTGGTACATGGCGATCCCGTTGGCATAGAAATTGGGCACCCGCTGCTCGAAGTAATAGCGGGTCAGGCCGGGCAGAAAGGAGCCGTGGCAGTAGGTATGCAGCCTTGCGGCACGCCCGTTGATGCCCTCCTCGCTGAGCTGGGCGGCGAAGGGGGGAGCGAGGCCCTCCAGTTCGGAGTCGAGGAAGGTGGGGTGGCGATGCAACTTGAGGCGCCAGAAGCGATCCAGGGCTGGTCCTGGGAAGCGGTCGCCCAGTTGGCCGAGGCGGCCGCGGTCGAAGTAATAGGAGCGGGCGAATTCGCCCAGGGTGCCCACGAAGAAGCTGCTGCCGGCAGGCACGCGGGCCTTGCGGGGATAGAGGTAGGTGTGCCAGTGCCAGGCGGTCTTGGTGCCGTTGGTGAGGCTGGCGATCTCCTGGCCCTGTTCCAGCACCTCGGCCAGCTCGATCCGCACCAGGTCGTGCTGCAGCCCGAAGCGGCTGGCGATGGCGCGGGCCACCCGCACGTCCGAGCAGCTATCGGACCCCATCGTGATCAGATGGGGTTTGAAGCCTTGCCGCAGCAGCGAGGAAAGGATCACCCGGGAATCGAATCCACCGGATAAGGAAAGGTAGGGGTTGGCCCCGGCCAGCCGGCCCACCTCCTCGTTGAGGGCCGCCACAGCCCGGTGTGGATCGGGCGGGCCGCTTTGCAGGCCATCGATCACCTGGCGGCTGTCGATGCGGAGCTCACCACGCTGAAAGCGCAGAACGCTGCCGGGCGGCACGCGTCGGATCTCGGGATGGAGGGTGGCGTTGCCGGTGAGATTTTCGAGTTGGCAGAGATCCCCAAGGGCCTGCCAGTCCCAGCGCCAGGTCAGCCCGGCCCGACGCAGGATGTCCACGATCCGCCGACCATGGGCAAACCCACCGGGGGGTCGGCCCGCCACCGTGTAGTAGTGGTGCATCGCCCCCACCGGCGAGGTGACGATCGTGCAGCCTTCTGGGGTCTCATGCACGAGGGTGTATTCGCCGCGCAGGTTGCGCAACGATTCCAGATCTCCCCGCCGGAACCGCTCAAGCAGCAGCTCCACCGGGGTGTCGCAGTAGCCGTGCACCGTCACTTCTGCCGCCGTGGCTTGGCCCGATGCGGTCGGTGCGAAATCGTTAGACGGCATGAGGCAGAACGAAGGGGGGCCGGTGTGGGGGCCGGCGGGGGGGCTTGGACCCCAACGGCTGGTGCC
>JBAXOO010000130.1:0-5313 GCA_037133235.1 Cyanobium sp. ELA507 | reverse complement strand
GCTCAGCGCCGCGCGCCCGGGTGGCTGGGGTGAAGTAGAACGCCCAGCCGGTGTCGCGGATGATGGGGCAGGCGATGGCGATCAGTTCGTCGGTGTTCATGGCTGCAACCTAGACAACTGCGACGAGGTGCCCCGACACGAGGGTCGCCCAACAACTGCGTGACACCCCTCTGTCATGCTCACCCCATGAAGTCTCCGTCCGCCACCGGTACCACCGTCGAGTTCTCCCAAGCCGCCCGCCTGCTCGCCCGCGAGGCGCGTCAACGTCGCCTGGTGGCGCCCAGTTTCCGGTGCCCGCCGAGGGTGGTGGGGGTGCAGCGAACGGTTCGTCGCCATGCCGGTGGTGCCGTGGTGGCGGTGCAATTGGCGGGATTCCTGGTGGCCCTCGCCCTGGCCCCCCGCGGAGCAGGCCTAGCCCCCTGATCCGCCCGCTCTGATCCCCCCCTAACTCAAGGTTGCGGTGGCGCCACCACCTCTCCAAACGCCGTGGACTGGCCATAGAGCCAACGCAGCGTGTCCCGGTCCCGGGCCGTCGGCGCCAGCACCGGCTGCGGCCCCGGGGCCGTGGCCATGGCATCGGCCGGATCGGCGCTGTGGCCCCAGAGCCCAAAGGCATGGCCGAGTTCATGCAGGGCCGTGGCCTGAAGGGCCTCGGCCCGCTGGCCGGGGCCGATCAGCACCTCCACGGCGGGCTCCAGCCGCCAAAGGCCCGGCTGGCGCTCCACCAACACCAGGGCCAGCAGGGCGCGGCCATGGCTGGCGCGGGAACGGCCCTGGGCATCGCTGCCCAGGGGAGGGCGGCGGCGGTAAACCCGCACCTGGGCTGCGGCCGGATCCTGCACCCGCTCAATCGGCAGCAGGGTTTGCCAGGTGCGAAGGGCCGCCTGCACCGCCTCGCTCCAGCGGTGCTGCCAGGGGTCTGTGGCGTCAGCCGCGGGTTCGATCCAAACGCACCAACTGGAAAGCCGCGGCCACCCCAGCCCTGTGGTGAGGAGGGCGGCTCCATAGCCAGGCAGCGGCTCAGAAGCGGAAGGAGCAAGCCGCAAGGCGCTTGGCCCGGCCGGCCGAGTGGCTAGGGCCCTCGGGCAGGAGGGGTTGGGCCCCGCCGCCGGGCGCTCCGGCAAGGTTCCAGTAGTAGCGGCGCCAGGCAGGACTCCCTGCGTGGCCAGGACGATCAGAAGAAAACGCCAGGGCGCCCGCAGGGAACCCTGGCGCTGACCCCAGGTCGGCCGGCGCCTGGACCTCATGCCGCCGGCAAACCCACGCCGCGGGCCATCAGGGTGGCGAGCAGGGGGATGGCCGCAAAGCCCACCAGCTCGATGTTGAGGATCCAACGCAGCCGGTTGGCCAGGGCCTCGCTCACCTGGGGCAACTCCCCCTTGCGCAGCGGAATCGCCCAGAGGATGTAGGTAATTGTGGGGTAGAGGGAGAGGGAGCCCACCGCCAAATAGGTGCCGACCTTCCACCAGAACAGGGGATTTTCGGTATAGAAAGCCGTGCCCTGACCAAAGTGCAGCACCCGGGCGATGCCGCTCAGCAGCAGGGCGAGGGCCGCCACCCCATAGACCACATCGGTGATCACCATCAAGGTGGCATCGCGCCGGTCCGGATTGGGCCGGATCAGGCGTCGCTCAAGCACCAGGGCGCCGAAACAGAGCATGAAGCTGAGGTAGTGCACATAGGCCACGCCGGCACTGGAGAGCACCGGGCCCGGAATTGCGGCAAAACCAGCCATCACGTTGGTTCAAGAGAACAGCATCCTGCTGACCGTAGCGGGACCCTCCCCCCCGCTGCGCCCTGCCGCAGCTCCAGCGGACCGCGCTGGCCAGGCCCGCAGCAGCAAAGCCGGCAAAACAACGTGGAAAGCAACACAAAAGCAGCCTGCCAAGCCCAGGCTGCTGTGCAAAGAAATCAAGACCAACCATCAGCAAAGGAAAAGGCAAATCCGAAGCGAATGGGAAGGAACAGCGAATCGAATCGGAAACGCCTGAACCTTTAAACCTTTCTGCTGGGTTGCCTCTTTCACGCGATTGAAGCCTAGGTTGAAATCACTGCTTAGTCGCTTCATGGTTAGTTCTTTGAGTGCCTTTCTCGGTGAGATCGGCCGCCACCACTTGCTCACACCGGAACAGGAACTCACGCTTGGGCGCAAGGTTCAGGCGATGATCCAACTGCAGGAGCGCTGTTCGATGGCCGGTGGCAGCGGACCGGCCTGCGATTACGACGAACTGGAGCGCCGCACCCTGCGCAATGGTGAACGGGCCAAGCAACAGATGATCACCGCCAACCTGCGGCTGGTGGTGAACCTTGCCAAGCGCTACCAGGGCAAAGGCCTCGACCTGCTCGACCTCATCCAGGAGGGCACCATCGGCCTGACCAGGGCCGTGGAGAAATACGACCCCACCCGCGGGCACCGGTTCAGCACCTACGCCTACTGGTGGATCCGCCAGGGCCTCAACCGCGCCCTTTCCACCCAGAGCCGCACGATCCGGATTCCGGTGAACGTGAATGAAAAGCTCACCCGGCTGCGGGCCGCCAAGGCCCGCCACCTCCAGGCCAATGGGATCGGCCCCAGCGCCACGGAACTGGCCCGCTCCCTCGGCCTGCCCCTGGCCGATGTGGAGGAACTGCTGGGCTGTGAACTGCGCAGCGTCACGGTGAGCCTTCAGGCTGCCCTGCGCTCCAAGGAGGATCCCTCCGAACTGGTGGACGTGCTCGCCAGTGAGGAGATGGCTCCAATGGAGAGGGCTGAGTTGGCCGAACGCACCGCCTCGGCCTGGACCCTGCTGGAGCGGGCCAACCTCACCCCGAAGGAGCGCAGCGTGGTGATGCTGCGGTTCGGCCTGGATGGCAGTCAGGAATGGCGCACCCTGGCCGAAGTGGCCCGCCAGCTCTCCTGCAGCCGCGAATACTGCCGCCAGGTGGTGCAACGGGCTCTCCAGAAACTGCGCAAGGCCGGCATCGAGAGCGGCCTGGTGGACCCCTAAAGGCCCGGAGCCGCAGCGGCAGAGAACCGCACGGACGGGGGGGACAACCGCCCTGCCGCAACGGGGTTGGGGCCCCTGAGACTGAACCCGTTGTCGCCCCCGTGGCGCGCCCCCTGAGGAGACCTCCATGTCCGCCGCTGCTTCGGCCGCGGGCCCGAACGGCCAAACCACCATCAACGCCGAAGTGCTGGAGAGCACGGTGGTGGATGAGGCGTTGCTGGCCCGCCTGCTTCGCCGGGCCGGCCGCACCCTGGCCCGCCCGGCCCTCGAATGCTTCGAGATGCTGGTCGATGGCAGCACACCCCACCAGGCCAGGCTGACCGTGCTGGCGGCCCTCACCTACCTGGTGTTGCCGCTCGACCTGATCCCGGATTTCATTCCGGCCGCAGGCTTCAGTGACGACATGGTGGCCCTCACGGCCCTGTTGGGCCTCTGCACCCGCCATCTCACGCCCGCCATCAAGCTGCGGGCCCAGAGCAAACTGGATCGGTGGTTCCCAATGAGTCGTTAAGCGCCCTCCTGAGCGATGCCCTCCTCCAGCGCCTCCCTGAGCACCGAACAACTGGATGACCTCCAGGCCTTCCTGAAGGACTGGCTGCGCCACAGCGGCCGGACCCAGGCGGATCTGCGGAGGGCCCTGCGGGTCCCCTCCATCCGGATGCCGGTGCTGATCGAGGAGCTCAACCGCATCCACCTTCAGCAGGGCCTCAGCGCCCTCGCCGAACGGCTCTGTGCAATTGAGGGCCTCTGGCAGGCTGAGGAGGGGGAGGCGTCGACCCGTGGATCAGGCGCCTCCGACCCGTTCAGCGACTCCCTTGGCCAGCTCGACCTGCTGCTAGAAGAAATTCGCCAAGAGGGCGGCCTCTAGCCATAAAGGCCAGGGCACCAAGCGGCGATTAGGTTGCCGCCAAAGCCTCCACCCCCCCATAACCCATGACCACCCGCCTCAGGATTGCCTTCACCACCACCCTGCTGATGCTGGGTTTCACCCTGCCGGTCCGCGCCCAGGTGGAGAAATTCATGCTCGGGCCCGGCAGCAAGGTGGGCCCGGCCACCAAGGTGAAGGCCACCAACTGCGTGACCCAAGCCGATGGTTCGATGACCTGCGACACGAAGCTCGAAAACGCTCCCGGCGATACCCCCGCCAAGCCGATCTACAGCCCCTTCAAGAACTGAGCACAGGCCCTGCTTCCGGATCCCACCAGAACAGCGCCAGCCACACGGTGCCGCGGCCGCCATCGGTGGCCTCAAGCCGGTGCCGCCGCCGGGGGGCGAGATAGAGGCTGTCGCCCCGGTTGAGTTCGCGGGGGGCGGCCTCATCGGCCAACTGAAGTTGGGCACTGCCCTGGAGCAGGCACACCCATTCATGGGCCGCCTGGTCGTACCAGAAGCCTGCAGGGCTGGAAGCCCCGCAGGAATGGATCCGCTCCAGGCGCCAGCCGGGCCCCTCCCACAGCACGGCGGTGTGCTCCTGCCCCTGGGGTGGCGGCGGGCCGGCCAGCAAGCTGCCGTCGCCGCCGGGAGGCAACTCCCGCTCTCCCCATCGCCGACCGATGGCAAAACCCAGGACCTGGGCCAGGTCCACCACCTCCAGGTGGTGGCTGCAGGCCGCCAGGCGGGCCCGCATCGCGGGGTCGGCCGCCACGAGATCGGCGAAGGCCCCCAGATCACGCACCTTCGCCAGAAACTGCTCCAGATCCGCTTCCGCCATGGCCTTCTCGGAGCGACCGATCCCCACCTCTAGGGCAGATCCCGCACCATCCGCCAGCGAAGGAAGGCCACGCCGTCATAAAAGGCGGTTTCCTCCGCCTCCACCCGCCACCCCTGCCTCTCCAACAGGGGCCTGGAGAGCTGGCTGGCCTCCGTGCGCAGCCGGCGGCAGCCCCGGGCGAAGGCATGCCTTTGCAGCTCCTCCAGCAGGGCCGTGGCGCGCCCCTGCCGACAGGAACGGCCGCGGCAGTAGAGGAGGGAGAGGCGATCGAGGGGATCAAGGAGCGCAAAGGCCTCAAGGCTGATGCCATCGGCGGCCGCCCAGCTCCCCAGGCCATAGCCCCGCCGCAGCGACTCCCGCAGCCGGCCCGAAACGCCGGCGTGGCTGGCCCAGGCTCGGATCTGCTCGGGGGTATAGAGCCCGCCGGCCTGGCTGATCACGGCATCGCGGTAGACCGCCGCCACCTGGTCGCCATCGGCCGGCACCAGCTGGCGTAGGGGCGGCAGGGGCGCTGCGGAGTGTTCAGCGGGGGGATGGGGCATCACGGAGCGCATCGTTCCGACTGCTCCTAGCCTGAATTCTGCCCAAGTCAGGATTCCGCGATGGCCCACCAGC
>JBAXOO010000129.1:0-5341 GCA_037133235.1 Cyanobium sp. ELA507 | reverse complement strand
CCCCGGGCCGGCCCTGAAACCCCCACCCCCAAGGTTGACGCCGGAGGGCCTCCGTCCACACTGGGGAGCCTGAACGGCCTTCCGTTTTCCCGATGACGATGACCTGGTCGGAGTTGCGGCGGCGGGTGACCCGTCTTGGGGCGGCCCTTGATGTGGTCGTGCGCAGCGATCCAGAGGTCTGCGGTCTGAGCGGTGAGGATTTCCATCTCTCGCTCCACCATGGTGGCCATGGCGATTGCACGGTCTACCAGCTTTCCCTGATCGATTGCCCCAACGAGCTCGTGCTGATGGAGTTTGAGCGCTGGATGCGCGGGGCAGGCCATGCCCTCGATCTCTGAGCGTCCCGTGATGGCCCAGCCCCTCCGCCTCGATCTGCCTTCACCCCCTACCGAAGCGGCGGTTGCGCCCGGCCGCCGTTCCGGCTCCGCGCTGGGCCGCCGCCGCCGGGGAAGCGCCCGCTATCGCCAGGTGGCCCTCGGGCTGGCGGTGTCCGCCGCCGGCGCCACCATCCTGGCGGCCTTGATGCTGATCCCGCAGCGATTCGATGGCCTGCTGCTGGTCAGCAATGCCATCGCCAATGTGATCGGTGGGCTCAACCGGCTGGCGGTGGGGCTGCTGCAGCTGGCGGGGGTGCTGGCGGTGGCCCTGCTGGCGGTGTTGGCGCTGCTGCTGCTGGTGGGTGGGCTGGTGCGGATCGTCCGGGCCCTGACGGGTCGTCCGGTCAGGGCGCGAGGCGCTGCAGCCATAGCCCGGCCAGTTGCCACGAGGACCACAGGAACATGAGCAGGATCAACCACTGCAGCCAAGGGGGCCTGCGGGTCTCGGGATTGGCCATCGGCTGACTGGCAGCAAACTCTCCGAGATTAGGTTTCCAGCCTCGGCGACCTGCGGTCTGCTGATCAACGGCCCCACCCCTTCTTGAAGGGCCCAGCTCGCTTGAATGGGTAAGGAGGTCCTCCTGCTGCCATGCCCGACTGGTTGGTGATCCTGCTCCTGATGGGGCTGGTCATCGTGATGATCCAGCCGGAAGCTGCTCACTACGACTGGTATCAGGGCCTCAGGCGCCCCCTTTGGCTGTCCTTTTATATCTGGCTGCCTGCCATCCGCCTGGGCCTCCAGGTGGCTTTCTATGGCTCGGTTCTGATCCTGCACAGCCGCGCCTCAGGGGGGATCTGGGTGGCGGGCTATCTCCTTCCCCTGGCATTGCTGCAAGCCAGCACCTGGTGCTCCTGCCGCCTACGCCGCCTTGGCCTGGGTTGCCTGGTTGCCCTGCTGGCCTGGCTCTGTGCCCTGGTGCTCGCCATCCTGGTCTGGCCGATCTCGGTTCTTGCCGCCTGGCTGGTGCTTCCCTTCCTGCTGTGGATCCCGGTTGAGGGCCTATCCGAGTGCCAGATGCTCCGTCTCAATGGCATTGGGGTGCCGCTCGAGCCCCGCAGGCGGCCCAGGCCCCTGGTACCCCGTCGCCGCCGCCTCCCCCGCAGTCACAGCCGCTGATGGAGCCCCTCGTCCAGGCCCTGCTCGATCCCGCCGCCTACGACCATCCCGTGGCGGCGGTGCAGCTGCTGGAAACCCACATTTCCTGGGTCTTCCTGACCGGCACCTTCGCCTACAAGGTCAAGAAGCCGGTGAATCTTGGCTTTGTCGATTTCAGCAGCGCCGAGCGGCGCCTTCACTGCTGTCAGGAGGAGGTCCGCCTGAATCGTCGCCTTGCCCCGGAGCTTTACCTGGGGGTGGTGCCGATCCATGGGCCGCCGGAGCGGGCCTCCTTCCATGGTTCTGGAGCGGTGATCGAGGTGGCGGTTCAGATGCGCCAATTCCGCCAGGAGGATTTGCTCCCGGAGGCTCTGGGCCGCCATGCGGTGCAGCCGGCCCTGATCGATCGGTTGGCGCGGGAGCTGGCCGCTTTCCATGCCGGCGCCGCCACAGCCCCTGCTGGGGCGCCATGGGGCGCACCGGAGCAGGTGCTCCAGCCCGCCCTGGCCAACCTCGACACCCTCGCCCAATGCGGTCGCCTGCCGGCGGACCACGGGGCCCTGCGCCATTGGATCACGGCCGAACTCGAGCGCCTCGATCCGCTGCTGAGGCACCGTTGCCATAGCGGCCGCATCCGCGAGTGCCACGGTGATTTGCATCTCGGCAACATGGCCCTCCACGACGGGCGGATCACGGTGTTTGATGGCCTCGAATTCAGCGAGGCCTTGCGCTGGATTGATCCGATCAGCGACCTTGCCTTTCTGCTGATGGATCTGCGCCAGCGGGGCCATGCCGAGCTGGCCCTGCGCCTGCTCAACGGCTGGCTTGAGGCGGGCGGCGACCATGGCGCCCTGCGGCTGTTGCCCTGGTACATCGCCTACCGCGCCCTGGTGCGTGCCAAGGTCACGGCCCTGCGGTTAGCCCAGGGAGAGTTGCCGACTGCGGAAGTCGATCGGCTGGAGGGTGATCTGGTTTCCTATTGGGCCGCCGCCCGTCAGGCCATGGCCCCTCCCCGGGGTGCCTTGGTGATCACCCACGGCGTTTCGGGTAGCGGCAAGAGCCATGCGGCCGGCCTGTTGCGGGAGCGGGGCTGGATCCAATTGCGCTCGGACGTGGAGCGCCTGCGGCTGTTTGGCCGCTGGGGTTCGGCCGGGGTCGACCCTTCCCTTGGGGCGGACCCCTATGCCGCATCGGTGAGCGAGGCCCTCTATGGCACCGTGCTGGAGGATGCCGCCGCCGCCGCCCTGGCCGCAGGCCTGGCGGTGGTGGTGGATGCCACCTTCTTGAAGCGTCAGCAGCGGCAGGGGTTCCGGCGGCTGGCGGCGGCGGCGGGGGCCGGCTTCGGCATCCTCGATTGCCCGGTGACCACCGCGTTGGCCCGGCGACGGATCGCCAGCCGCCAGGCCAGTGGCGTGGATCCCTCCGAGGCCGATGCTTCCGTGCTGGAGCAGCAGCTTGCCGGGCAGGAGCCTCTGGATTCGGCGGAAAGGGCTTGGGTGGTGGAGCCGGGGGATCCGCTGCTCAGCTCGCTTGGCGAGGGCCTGCCGGTGCCCTGCTCCACTTCTCACGGCGCCTGAGGGCCCTTGAGCCCTCCGCCGTTGGGACGGCACAGGGCCCCCGGGCCCCCTGCTGAGCTGGTGTGTCGCTTGGCTCGGCCCAGCGAGTCATCCCGCCCCATGGACTCCAGCTGGGCGAATCATTGGCCCACCACGGCCAACCGTTGGCCAAGCAGTGGTGGACCAGAAGCGGATTCAGCGCGGCTGCCCTCAGCGGGCCGCGTTAATCCCCAGCTGCACCTCGACGATGGCCTGATCAATCAGCCCGATGGCGTTGACACGGTGGCCGTTCTTGTCATGCCTAGCCGCCTGCAGGGAAGCCTTGGCCGCCTGCAGCTGGCTCAGGGCGTTCTGCATGTTGGGTTGATCGGCCCGGGCCAGGGAGGACGAGAGCAGGTTGCCGGCGAGAAGCACGGGTCCCAGGGCGAGGGAGAGTCGGCGGTTCATGGGTTCAGAACGGGATTGATGTTGAGGGTGCCGGGCTGATGGCCCCCCGTCCAAGCAGGCTGGGAAGGAGAGACCGGCACAACTCACCACCCTTCTACCAGCAGAGAACCGACGGCTCGGATCTCCTCAAGCCTTTTGGGGTTCCTCCGGCAGCCCTTCCCGCCCCAGGGTGCCCCTGGCTTTGCCCAGCGGCCAAACGTTGAACCCGCCCATGGGCTCGAGCTGCAGCCCTGGCCTCCTGTCCGATCAGACCCGCAAGCCCGGCTCGGCTGATGCTTGAACTGTCGAGTCCCAAGATCAATGGCCAGACAAGTTGGGGCTTCATTGATCCACAAAAATCAAGAATCAATGCGCCCGCACCACTCTGCTTCGCCTCGTGGACAGCCTTCTGGCATCCATCATCTGCTCGAACGGGAAATGGTGCGTGAGCGTTCCTGTTGACGGGGGCGGCCAGGGTCTGACCGCAGCTCAGGGGCCTGCCACAGGTCTCCAGAAGCTGCAGAGGGCGGCGGTGCGGCCCGCCTCGCTCAGCTGAACACAAGCGGCATGACTGGTGCGGGGCCGGTTGAGCAGGATGTCGTTGTGGTGCGCCGAGCCGAGCCAGAGGCTGAGCAGCCGTTCCGGGTTCCAACGGCCAGATTGCACTGGACAGCCCAGCACCTCGCTCACGGGTCGCAGTGCACCGCCGCCGCTGCGGGCCTGAAATGCCTGCCAGGCATCAAGGTCGTGGTCGCAGCTGCCGCTGGTGATCAGCTGGCGCAGCACGGGCTCGGCATAGGCTTTGTTGGCACTCGCCAGGGTGGCCGGCAGGGGCTGAAGTGGAGCGCGGCCTTGGTCGGCGCGGGCGCCGTTGATCACCCGCAACAGCGGATCAGGGGCTGGCGCCGATGCCTGGCTCAGGGATCTGAGCGCCTCGCCATGGGGCAAGGGTGTGCGGAAGCCCCGCAACAGGGGCCCCTCCAGGATCGCGCCCAGGGCCTCGGCGCTGAGCAGCTCCCGGCGCAGCAGGACGCCGGCGGGCGAGAGACGCACCCGCTGAAGCGCACCCACCGTCTCGGCAGGCTCCCCCGTGGGCACCCCATCGCGCAGGCTCTCGACCATGACCGATCCCTCCAGCACGCTGATCTCCACTTCGCCGGAGGTCAGGACCTCCAAGACGTAGTTGGTGCCGCGCACACTGAGGCGGCTGGAGCGGGTGCAGGCGTTCTGCCTGCCCGACACCAGGATCTGGCCGGCCCCGAGCAGGAAGCAGTCGCTGCCGAGACGCAGGGAGGAGAAGCGATTGAGGCGGCCGGAGGCACCGCCAGAGAAGGCCAACTGGGCGCGGCTGTCGCCGGTGCTCATCTGTTGGGGTGAGCGGGCTCGCGCCCCCACCCGCGCCGCACGTCCATCGATGGCGAACGCCGTGCCATCGAGGATTTCCTGCACCGTGGCCGTGGACTCCACTGTGGCCGCGGGCGATGCGGCGACGGTGGATGCCAGCAAAGCCAAGGCAGGAAGCAGAAACGAAAGTCTGCTCATGCTGTCTCGGGCGCGCTCAGGGCGCTGACTTCCCAGGAGCGATCGTGCTGGGTCAGGACTGCCCACACGTTGGCAACATTGGGCAAAGACGGGCAAAGTCAGACGTTGTCATGCCATCAACCCCAGCGGCAGGGCTCGGTAGGGGATCGTTTCCAGGGCCTGCCGTTTCCTTCAGGTCGTTTGCTGTGTCGAGCTTGGAATGCTTGGGATCGGGAGCTTCCCTGAAAAGCCCTTAGAACCATTCGGCAACGGCTGCTTCCTGGGGGTTCACGTTGGCTTCAGGGGTCGTGCGCCGGAACTCGAGGGTGATGTTGCGCTTCTGCTCGCCATCGGCGGCGATGGCC
>JBAXOO010000128.1:0-5350 GCA_037133235.1 Cyanobium sp. ELA507 | reverse complement strand
ACGCTCGGATATTGCTCGGTGATCGACTGTTCCCCCTGCTTGAGCCGCTCGGCCGTGCGGGCCGGCAGGATGTTGAGCAGAAGCCGGTCGTTCTCCTGCAGCTGGGAGCGGATCGCCTCCTCCCGCTGCTGCAGGGTGGTGGCCATGCTGTTGAAGGAGCGGGAGAGTTCGCCGAATTCATCATCGGAATCCACCTTCACCTGCACGGCGCTATCGCCGGCAATGATCTGCTTGGTGGCCCGCATCAAGCGCTGAATCGGCTGGATGAAACTGCGCGCCAATCCCAGGGACATCAGGGTGAGCAGGGGGATCAGGATGGCACCCAGCAGCAACAGGGCATCGCGTAGGCGATACACCCCCTGCAGCGCTTCGGCCTTATCGATCTTGGTCACCAAGCCCCACTCAAAATTGCCAATCCGGATCGGCTGATAGGACTTCAACACACGCTTGCCGCGGTAATCGACATCCTCAGTCTCACCGGTCTGGCCGGCGAGAGCCCGTCTAGCCCCCTCGGTTCTCACCTCCTGAATCAGAACCGGAGTATTGGCCCTCTTGATCCAATCAATCTTCTCTTTCGCAACGCCTTGAGCACGAAGGGTTTGGAAGTATTGATCCGGGTTTTCCAGAAACGCCCTTGGGGAGGAGCGGAACTTGAAATCCTGGGCAACAAGAAAAGACTCTCCTGTTTTACCAAGGCCCTGCTGCTCCCACTTCTTGTTATCGGTCATCACCCGGTCGATCGCCTCAGGACTCAGCTGATAGATCAGGGCACCGATAAACTGATCGCCATCAAACACGGTGGTGCCAACGAAAAAGGCAGGCTCACCGAAGCTGGCCTTGTAGTGCTCGATATCCGAGATATAAACAAAATTGGGATCACGCGATTTGCGGATCTCCTCAAAAGTTTTAGCAAGAGCCGTGTCCGCATAAACGCCTGTCTTGAGATTGGAGCCCATATCCGCCTCCTTGGCCACGGAAAACAAAACATTGGCACTATCAATATCAACTAAAAAGATATCGCGATAACCAAAGACCTCGGCAAGGCGGCGGAAGCGCTTGCTATATTTTCGATGCACAGCACTGTATTCGCTACCATCATTAGCATCCTCCAACTCGTCCAGGTGCGGGGCGCGGGGATTGTTGGCCGTGTAGTGATAAGTGATGTAGCGATCAGCAGGAGTATTGGGCAAGTAGGTGGCCAGCGCAGGCTCGCCGTCTACATTCTTTTTGAGTCTGGGGATAAAAATATCGGTGTAATAGGCAACGAGTTTTTTCTGCTGCTCCGCGCTGAGCGTGGTGTTCTGAAGCTTGGGATAGGCGGCACGGAAATCCTTAAGGCTATCAATCACCAGAAAGCCCTCGCCCATCGTGAGCACGTGGTTGCTGAGGAAGCCGAAGTAATCCTTGATCGATTCCACGCGGCTATTGCGCAGAGCAACCAATTGATTCGTGACCGCCTTAGTGAGCACATGGCTGCCGATGCTGTAGCTCACCAAGCCGGTGAGCAAGAGGCTCAGCAGGCTGGCCAGCAGCACCATGGCCAGCACCTTGGATTGCACACCCAGCTTGCGGAAGAGTTTGATCACCATGGCTAAAGAAGGATCGGGAGCTAGGAAAGGGTGGGCTGGGCCGGGCTGCCGGGATCGGCAAGCAGTCGATCGCGGCAGTCGCTTAGGACGGCAAGATCCACGTCCACGCAGGAGGTGCCGTCATACTGAAAGGGATTGTCGAGATCTTTGATGAGCAGCAGTAGATAGGTAAAAGAGGTAAACAGAAAACAGGAGACCACCAGGTTTTCACTGAAACGATCGGCTCCGATCAGCAACAGAGCCAGTACGGCTCCCACGAGGAAAATTTCGAGCATTGCATAGGCTGGTCCGAGGAATTCGGTGTTGCGGTTGATGGCCATCTTGTGGAGCAGAATCCGGATCCTGGCCAGCTCCGGCAGGCCGCGATCACCAACGGAATCGCCGCTGTTCAGGCGCAGATCGGCAAGGCAGCGGTTCAGCTGAGCCAGGGAGGCTTCGATTTGATCAAAGCCGGCCGCATTGGTGAGCCATTGCTGGGCCTTGAGCAGCAGATTGGCGAGTTGGCCGCTGAGCTGGGATCCCTCGTGGTTGGCATGGAGGCTTGCCGTGTAGCGATTGATATCCTCAATCGACTCAACGGCATTGATAAGTTGAACCACCATCTCTTCGCTGGCGTTGTAATTGGCCAGGGTGCCACTGAGCACGAAGGCGATCACAAAGGTGGAGGCTCCGAACAGGGAGCCCGTGAGCGAATCAAACTCCCAAGGCTCAAGGCCAATCGAGTGAACCGCAATCTTGGCCAGGGCAAACAGCGCCGTCAGGGGTAGCACCTTCAAAAAAAGTCGCCACTTCGGAGCCGATGGCATGACGGCGGCGTCCGGTGCTGCGTCCACACTTCGAGGCGATCGATCGGGCCAACCATAGGCGGGGTGGCCCGGCAGGTCATGAGTGAAATCTTCCCGATCGCCCCTCGCTCGGAAGCCGGGATCCGCATGCTTGTCCCTGGGGCCGATTCAGCCGGGGGGCTGGGCTTCGAAGAAATCGCCCAGCCTGAGGTCCGGGCGCCGCACCAGGGCGAAGAGGGTGCCGGCATTGCCGCGGCACACCCGCAGGTCGTGATCGAGCACGGTGATGTCGAGCCAGGCCGGGAAGCTCTGGTTGACCGTGCGCAGCAACTGCAACCGCCGCTCGCCGATCTGGGGTCCCAGCCAGCCGCCTCGCTCAAAGCGCACCCCCACCCGCTGCAGGCCCTCCACCGTGATCCGGGCCTGCACGGCAATGGCGGCCAGGGGGCCGATCGGGCCGGCCAGCCGCAGCAGGTTCATGCCCCGGCCCCGCTGGGGATCCAGCAGCTGCAGGTTTTCCAGCCAGGGGGCCACCAGCAGGTAAGGCTGGTTGCCGCTGCTCCAGCGCAGCTCCCATACCCCTGCCAGCCGATCGCTGTCCACCGCCAGGTTGGCGGGCTGCAGCCGCTCCAACTGCTGCATCAGCTCCTTCACCCGCGGCGCCTCGGCCGCCGAGCTGGGATGGCCCCGATCCCGCAGCAGCTGAAGCAACTCGGCGCGGCAGTCGGCTGCGCTGTGGCCAGGGCCCAGGCCGCCCAGTGGCGGGACCGAATCCCCGGATCCGTTAGTGGCTCTCCCGTCTGACCCCATCGCGTTCGGATCTGCTCCCTTCGCCTGCATCATCGGTGACACTGGGGGCTGCCGGGCCGGTTGGGCCCCGGATCGCTCCGCCGACCGCGGCCGCCGCCGCTCAGGGCGCCAAAACCCGAGCCAGCAGCGACAGTTCCCGACCTTGCTGCTGGATCAGCCCCCAGCGCACGCTCCAGGGGGCGGTGGCAAACAACCGCACCATGGCGCCCACCAGCTGGGGTAGGGGCAGGGTGTTGGTGAGGAAGCCGCTCCATTCGGCGGTGGGCAGGGAGAAAAAGGTGGTGAAGAAGGCGCGCAACTGGTGCTCCGGGTAGCGCATCAGCTTCTCCAGGCCGAAGCGGAACAGGGCATGGCGGCGCCGCAGCTCCAGGGGCCAGAGGCCGCCCCAGGCGTGGCGAGCCACGGCGGCGCCATCCAGGGCCGGATCAGCGAGGGCTGCGGCGATGGCGTCGGCCAGATCCGGGGCCCGCCGCAGCAGGGAGCCCACCATGTAGCCCGAGGCGGGGTGCACCATCGAGGCGGCGCCGCCAAAGCCCACCACCCGCTGCTCGAGGTCGGGCAGGGGCAGGTTCATCGGAAAGAGGCACAACTCCTCGTGGTCGATGCGCTCCACCGTGATGCCGCGCTGGGCCAGCCGCCGTCGCAGGCGCTCCTTCAGCAGCGGGAAGGGGAGCGGTGGCGCCAGGGCCAGGGAGGTTTCCTCCACGAAAAACACACCGCCGCCCAGGTCCATGGCGTAGAGGAAGGTGGGCGCTTCTCCCAGGCGCTCCGCCTCACTGAGGTGGTCGGCGCGGAAATCCATCAGCACGAACTGGCCTTGCTGCACCGGCGGCGCCGAAAAGGTGCCCACGATGCCGTAGGCCGCCTGGCCCGCCACCGGGCCTTCATCCGGCCGTTGCACAAACACCGGCTGATGGCCGCTGGCATCCACCACCAGCCGGGCGGTGAGGCGCTGCCCCTCGGCGGTGATCACCTCCGACTGCTGTGGTTCATGGGCGATGGCGCTGGCCTGGCCCCGGTGCCACACCACCCCCTGGGCCGCCAGGATCGTCAGCCAGTGCTGCTGCAGGGCTTGCTTGTCGAACAGGCCGTAGTCGAGACCATGGCGGGTGGGCTTGTCCGCAAACCAGCTTTCGGTGTCGGACCAGCGGTGGCCGAGCAGCTGGGAAAGGCCGGCACGGTCGGCCTCCGCTGCCCAGATGCCGTAGGTGTTGGCCCAGGGATCCTGCGGATCCTGGGCGGCCAAGGCCTCGACCCTTAGGCCGCGGCCAGCCAGTTCGGCGGCAATGGCCAGGGCGGCCGGTCCGGCGCCGATCACCAGCACATCGGCAGGGTGCTGGGCGCCCAGGGTCAGGCCTCGTCAGCTGGGGCGGGATCGGTCGCTTCGCCGCTGGCCTGGGGCCCCGGCTCGACTGGTTCGTCGCCGCTGGCGGAGCCCTCGGGGCTGGTGAGTTCCTCCTCCCCTTCCGGTGCCGGCGGCACCAACACCACTTCAGCCAGCCGGTCGCCGGCATCGATGCGCTGCAGGCGCACGCCGGTGGCTGCCCGCGACTGCTGGGGAATGGCATCGGCCTGCATCCGCACGATCACACCCCGCTCGCTCACCAACAACAGCTCCTCACCGGCGCCGAGCACCTTGAGGCCCACCAGGCCATCGCCATCGCGGCGGAACTTCATGCAGCGCAAGCCCATGCCGGCCCGCTTCTGCAGGCGGAACTGATCCACCGGCACCCGCTTGCCCAGGCCGCTGGCACTGGCCACCAGCACCCAGGGACCCTCGCTGGCCGCCACCTCGTCGCCCTCATCGTCGTCGGCGGGGGAGTCGTCGACGGCCTCCTCGGCGGCGCTGCTCGCGACGCGGTCGGCGAGCTCTGCCGGCAGCACATCCATGCTCACCAGCCGGTCGCCTTCGCGCAGGTTCATGGCCCGCACCCCCCGTGCCGTGCGGCCCAGGGGCCGCAGCTCCTCATCGCTGAGCCGGAAGTGGATGGTCATCGCCTTGAGGGAGCCGATCAGCACGCTGTCGCCCGGCAGGGCAAGGCGCACCCAGCGCAGGTCGTCGCCATCCTCCAGGGAAATGGCAATCAGGCCGTTGGAGCGGATGTTGCTGAAGGCCGAGAGGCGGGTGCGCTTCACATAACCGCCACTGGTGAGCATCACCAGCTG
>JBAXOO010000127.1:0-5358 GCA_037133235.1 Cyanobium sp. ELA507 | reverse complement strand
CCTTCTACCGCTCCCCCTCCCCCGGCGATCCCCCCTTTGTGGAGGTGGGCAGCCGCATCACCGCCGGCCAGCCCATCTGCATCCTGGAGGCCATGAAGCTGATGAATGAGCTTGAGGCCGAGCTGGCTGGCGAGGTGGTGGAAATCCTGGTGGAGAACGGCACCCCGGTGGAATTTGGCCAGGTGCTGATGCGGATCAAGCCGGCCTGATCGGCTCGGCCAGCTCCATGGCGGTGGTGATCGCCGCCGCCATGCTCTCGGCCCGCGCCCTGCCCTGGCCGGCGATCGCGAAGGCCGTGCCGTGGTCCGGCGAGGTGCGCAGGAAGGGCAGGCCGAGGGTGGTGTTCACCGCCGCATCGAAGGCCAGCAGCTTCACCGGGATCAGCCCCTGGTCGTGGTACATCGCCAGGTAACCATCCGCCCCCGTGCCTTCACCGCGCCAGGCCGCGGCGGCGTCCAGCCAGCAGGTGTCTGGCGGCACCGGACCTTCCAGCGTCACGGTTGGATGGCGGCGGCGCCAGCCCTCCAGGCAGGGTATGAGCCATTCCACCTCCTCCCGGCCCAGGTGGCCCGCCTCACCGGCGTGGGGGTTGAGGCCTGCCACCACGAGGCGGGGTCGGCCGCTGAAGCGGCCGCAGAAGGAGAGCAGGCGATCGAGTTGGCGCTCGACCAGGGCTGGGTTGAGCAGCTCGGGCACCCTTCTCAGGGGGATGTGGGTGGTGGCCAGCAGGGTGTTGAGCCGCCAAAGGCCGTGGGGGGAGCGGGCCGTGAACAGCATGGAGGCCTCCTCCACGCCGCAGAGTTCGGCCAGCCGTTCGGTTTGGCCGGGGTAGGCGTGGCCCGCTGCCTGCCAGCTGGCCTTGGCAATCGGGGCGGTGACCAGCGCCTGGCAGCGGCCTTCCTGCACCAGCTCGGTGGCCCGGGTGAGCCAGGCGAAACTGGCCGCCCCGCTGGTGGAGCTACCCACGCCGGGCTCCACTGGATCGGCTAGGGGCACATCCACCAGGCTGAGGTCCTCCGGATCGACCAGATCCCTGCAGCCGGCGGCCAGGAGACTGCGGTGGCTCGCGAGTAACCATTGGCGGCATCCCACCAGCACCACGTTCGGCACCCCTTCCGCTTTCCGGGCAAGGCGGGCCAAGGCCTTGAGGGTGACCTCCGCGCCGATTCCGGCCGGATCCCCCAGGGCGATGGCTAGCGGCGCCGGGCCAGGCTTCGATGGATTCGATTCGGCGATCGTCATCCCCATGCTCCGCGTTCTGCTGATTGGCATGTTCATCACCGCCTTGGGCCTTGGCCTGCAGAAGGGGTGGATCGAGATCCACTGGGACAGGCTTCAGGGGGATCTCGGAGTCCCAACCCATCCCTTTGATGGGGTTGATCCATTCCGCTCCTATTCCAAGCCTAGGCAGGCCCGATAACCCTCCCGATAGGTGGGATGGAGGAGGCGATAGCCCAGGCCCTCCCGCAGCAACTGGCTGCTCACCCTGCGGTTTTCGCTCCAGAAACCGCGGGCCATCGGGCTCAGGGTGGCTTCCACCCGGTTCCAAGGCTGCACCTCCGGCAGCTTGCAGCCGAGCAGATGGGCCGCATAGCCCAGGGTCTCGCTGGAGGGGCAGGGG
Source organism: Cyanobium sp. ELA507 (assembly GCA_037133235.1). Taxonomy (GTDB): domain Bacteria; phylum Cyanobacteriota; class Cyanobacteriia; order PCC-6307; family Cyanobiaceae; genus Cyanobium. The sequence continues at coordinate 3,737 of JBAXOO010000127.1, read as the reverse complement.
GCCTCGTCCGCAAGGATCAGGGTCTGTGGTCTGGCCTGGGTCGGCAGGGCCAGGCAGTGGAGCAGGGCCCCCACGATGTCGTCCACATGGATCCGGCAGAACACCTGCCCCGGTTTGTGGATGAGCCGGGCCGTGCCCTGGCGCAGGCCGCTGAAGGGGGTACGGCCGGGCCCGTAGATCGCCGGCAGCCGAAACACCTGCAACGGCACGCCAGTCTCCAACCAGGCCCGTTCGCAGGCCAGCCGGGCCTGGCTACGCCCCAGGCCTGGAGCGGTGGGGCTGGCTTCATCCACCCAACCGCCCCCCTGGTCGCCGTAGACACCGGTGGTGGAGAGGTATCCCACCCAGGCCAGGGGCAGAGCGGCCAGCCGGTCCGCCAGGTGGGTCAGCACCGGATCCTGGCCGCTGGCGTCGGGCGGGATCGTGACCAGCACATGGGTGGTGCCCTCGAGATCGCTGTTGCTGGGTATCAGGTTTTGGGCGGGATCGAAGCCGATCCGCGGCAACCCGTCGCTGGGCGTTGGGGACTGGGGGTCTCGCTGGGTGAGGACCACCGGAATGCCGAGCTTGGCTATGGCCTGGGCAAACCGCTGGCCGGTGTATCCGCCGCCAAGCACCAGCACCCGGCTAGGCCGGGCCGGGCCTTGGGCCAGCGCCTGGGCCACCGGTTCGGGGACCGCAGCGGCGCCGGAGTTGACAGAATCCGATGTCATGAGTACATCTGTACCAGAACCACGCGAGCCTTGCCATGGCCGTCTCCCTTCTCTCTACTTCAGGCTTCCCCCGCACCTTCCCCGCCCCCCGGGCCCACGGTGTTGTTCTGGGGGTGCCGCTCCCACAGGCCCCGGCCCGTCGGGCCGTTCCCTCGGCCCGCAGCGGTCGGGGCCGTGCTGGGGTGGCGGAGCGTCCCCAGGGGGTGCCCCCCTTGCCCCTGGCCTTGGCGGCGGTGCTGGTGGCCCTAGCGGTGTTGGTGGCCCCGGAGCAGCCCCGCGATCAGGAGGCGATCTGCCATCGCCACGCCGGTGTGGAGGCCTGCCGCGTCTGGTGACGGCGGCTCCGCTCCTCCAGAGGCACCGCTTTCGACTCCTCCGGGCTCGCCCAGCTAAGTAGCCGCAGGGCCAGCCTCAGGTCACCTTCGGTCCAGGCCCGCAGGGCCATGGCCCGACGCGGGTCATAGAAGGATTGGCGGCGGTACCAGTCGAAGGCGTCAGCATCCCCCTTGTGGCCGTTGCAGGCCAGGCAGGCCGGCACGCAGTTCTCGGTCACGCTCAGGCCCCCCCGGCTGAGGGGGTGGACATGGTCGATGGATTCGGAGGGCTGGCCGCAGTAGAGGCACTCGCCTTGGGTGGCCCGGTGCAGCGACTGGCGCCATCGACGCGCTCGCAGCTTGGGGCAGAGATCCTCAAGGAAAACTCCATCCCTGGCCTGCATCAGAGCACCCCGGTTGCAAGAAGTTTGCCTTGGGTGCCAGGGGTGTCAATGTGTCGGTCACTGCATTTCGGCCCTTTGGTGCCAGCCTCGGCCGATCCGGCACCGCCGTTTTCCGGCCTGCAGATGCGGCTGGGCCCCACCGGCTTGATCGAGGTGGTCTGCCCCTACGACGCCGTGACCCAGGCCCAGTTGCGCTCGATCCGGCCGCGGGGCTTTTGGCACAGCCGCCGCAGCTGCTGGGAGTTTCCTCTGGAGTCGGCCCTGATGCTCCAGGTCCAGCTGGCGGGCCGTTTCCCCGTGACCCCCGAGCTGGCCCAATGGTTGGTCTGGCTGCGCCAACCCCTGCCTCCCCTGCCGCCCCATCGGGAGCTGGTGGTTGCCGCGGCTGCGGCGGAGCCGCTGGGTGATGGGCGCCAGCTCTTCGCCCACCAGCGCGCGGCGGTGCGTTGGCTGCTGGCCCGCCGCGGCGCCGTGCTGGCGGATGCCATGGGCCTCGGCAAGACCCTGGCTTCCCTGGTGGCGGCCCGTGCCCTGGTGCGGTTGGCCGATTGCCGCATCCTGGTGATCGCTCCGGTGGGCCTGCACCACCACTGGCGCCAGGAGGCGGCCAGCCTTGGTCTGCGCCTGGAGCTGCACAGCTGGGCGAAGCTGCCCACCGCCCTGCCGGAGGCCGGCACCGTGGTGATCGCCGATGAGGCCCATTACGCCCAGAACGGAGCTGCTCGGCGCACCCAGGCCTTCCTGCGTCTGGCCCGCCATCCGCGCCTGCGGGCCATCTGGCTGCTCACCGGCACCCCGATGAAGAACGGTCGGCCGGTCCAGCTGCTGCCCTTGCTGGAGGCGATCGGCCATCCCCTGGCCCGCGATCGCCGCGCCTTTGAGGAGCGCTATTGCCAGGGCCATTGGCGCGAGCAAGGGGGGCGGCGGGTCTGGCAGGCCAGTGGCGCCACCTGCCTGGAGGAACTCCACCGCCTGGTGCGACCTTTGCTGTTGCATCGCCGCAAGGAGCAGTGTCTGGATCTGCCCCCCAAACAGCGCTGCCTGGTGCCGGTGCTGCTGGGTGAGGCCGCCGCCGATCGCTTTGAGCGGCGTCTTCAGGAATGCGTGGAGGCCTACCGCCGCCGTGCTGCCCGCGGTGAGGTCCGGCGGGATGCGGAAGCTCTGGCCGTGTTGACCGCCCTGCGGCGGATCGGTTCCCGCAGCAAGGTGCCCGCCGCCCTGAGTCTGGTGGAGGAGCTTTCGGCCCGGGATGGCTCTGTGGTGGTGTTCACGGCCTTCGTGGCCACGGCCCGGCTGCTGCATCGGCTGTTGGGTGGCGATGGGCGGGCCGTATTGCTCACCGGTGCCGTGCTGGCCCCGCAGCGCCAGGGCCTTGTGGATCGCTTCCAGGCCGGGGATAGGCCGGTGTTGATCGCCACCTACGGAACCGGTGGTCTTGGCTTCACCCTGCACCGGGCCCGCCATGTGTTGCTGCTGGAGCGCCCCTGGACGCCCGGCGATGCCGAACAGGCGGAGGACCGTTGCCATCGCATCGGTATGGGCGCCATGCTCACCTGCCACTGGCTCCAGCTCGGTCTGGCCGACCAGCTGGTCGATGGCCTGATTGCCAGCAAGGAGGAAAGGATCGCCCTTGTGCTCCGCAGTCGCCAGGAGCACTGGCGGCGATCCTCCCTACCGGTTCTGGTGCGGCAGCTTTTGGACCGCTGGTGACCCCGAAGCCGCTGGCCCGGCAGTGGCTGCCCCGGGGGTCGCTGGCAACTTGGTGCCTGTGGCGGGGACGCTGAGGTTGGCCGCCGTCCCCAGCCCGGCCTCGCGGCAATCGGCCTGGCGCAGCTCCAGTTCGCGCCGCAGCACGGCATCCAGGCGGGCCGCCGGCATGGCTTTGGCCAACTTGGCCGCCTGGAGGATGTCGCGGCAGGCGGCGCGATCGTCTTCGGCCAGGGTGTGGAGCAGGAAGCGCTCGTTGAGGGGAAGGGGGTCCCGGGGGAAGGCCGCCACCACCTTGTCGCAGCGCCCAATCGCCTCCTTCAGCTGATCCATCCGGACCTCGCTGAGGCAGTCGTCGTGGCTGATCTGGCGCTGGGGCAGCGGCTCCTCGGCACAGCCGGTCAGCAGCGCAGCCAGTACCAGCGCCAGGCGCCCTCGCCAACGTCGCCGCCCGGGGCTGGGGCTGCCGGCGGCGGGGTGTTCCACGGGGGCTTCAGTTGCCGTAGCGCTCACTGCGGATGGGGACGCTGCTGGCTCCAGCACTACCACTGACCGCGGCCGGGGCCGGGTTGACCACGACCATCCGGCGCGTGTAGAGG
>JBAXOO010000126.1:0-5407 GCA_037133235.1 Cyanobium sp. ELA507 | reverse complement strand
GTGCGGGAGGCGCTGGCCATGGGAGCGGGGTGAGGCGGGGGTCACGGTGAAGCCAGGACAGCCGGGGGCCCCTGAACGGAATGACATCCGGGAGCGGCAGGGCGTCGCGCGTTGGCGCGGCTTGGCATGCCTCGGATCCTAGGCAGTGCTTCACGGCAGCCCAGGCAGGTGCTCGCGCGGGAGCCATACCGAGACGATGGCGGGCTCGATCGCCAGGGAACCACCGGAACCGCCGGAGGGGAAGAGGGCCCAGGTTCGCTAGAAATAGATCGGTTTCAGAGCCTGAAACAGGCTCTGGACGGCATCCCTGTCGCCGTCGCGCACCGCAGGAGCCATGGCCATGGCGGCCAGCATGCGTTAATTGCCAGCTCCCCACTGCCGCAGCGAGAAGCTGAGCAGATTGGCATCATCGATCAGCCTCGCCCTGGTGAGCCGTGCCATGTCACGCTGTGACTTGCGGCCCAGCGACGGATTGGCTAACTCAGGGTGATCGAACTGTCGGGACGGTCGCTCACATCAGGTGCTGCGGAGGTAGATCGCACGGCTTGTCCCCCCCTTCATAGCCCAACCCTCCGGCGTGACTGAGCGGTTCCTAGCGGAACCCTCACTCCGGAGTCGCTGCTAGAAGGCAGCTGGCAGGGCGAAGAAACTCCGCACAAACGGTTAGCGCCTGCCTCTGAGACCTAATCTGCTGGGCAGCAAAGGTAGACTTGGTCCTGATCCAGAACGTTCATGAGCTCCACTCCAGCTGGCAACCTCTCCTTGATGCAGGACCAGGAGAGCGAAATAATGGATCATCTCGCCACAACCGAACTTGAGTTTCGGGAGGAGGTGATCTATTTCATCATTGTTGATCGTTTCCATGACGGCAGCAGCGACCAGGAGGAACAGCAGGGCATCTGGGATCGCGGCGAACGGCAGGGACTGTATGACAAGACCTGGACCCAGTGGGGGAAGTACTGGGGAGGCAACCTGAGGGGAATCATCGAGAAGATTCCCTATCTCAAAGCACTCGGAATCACGGCTGTATGGCTATCGCCGCTGTTTGAGCAAGTGGACGATATGCAGTTTGAGCGGGCACCGATGCACGGCTACTGGACGAAGGATTTCAAACGCATCAACCCGCGCTTTCTTCCCACCTCTGAAAGCAACAGTCTCTCCCGTTCGACCACTCTTCGAGAGCTCGTGGCAGCCCTTCACGAAGCAGGCATCAAACTGGTGCTGGACATCGTCTGCAATCACAGCTCGCCCAATGTCAATGGATCCAAGGGAGTTGTCTACGACGATGGCGTGCCCCTGTGCGATTACAACAACGATACCAACGACTTCTATTATCACACTCCAGAGATCACCGACTGGGAAGACGAAACTCAGCTATTGAAGTACGAAATGAGCGGCCTGGCCACATTCAACGAAAACAATCCCGCCTACCGCAATTACATCAAAACAGCGATCAAGGAATGGATTGATGTTGGCATTGATGCGCTTCGAGTCGACACCCTCAAGCACATGCCCCTGTGGTTCTGGCAGGAGTTCACAGCAGACATCAAAGCGCACCGCCCGAATCTCTTCGTGTTCGGAGAGTATGGATTCGGCAAGCCCTGGGATGCCCGCACAGTGGCCTATGCCAACAGGTCTGGGATGTCGATTCTCGACTTTGGACTATGCGATGCCATTCGCTTTGCCTTCTCCGGACAACAGCCCGGCGGCTTTGGCCTTGTCGAGAATGTGCTTGGTTTTGATCATGTCTATCGACGTGCCAACGAACTGGTCACCTTCATCGACAACCATGATATGCCGCGCTTTCTCTCGATTGTGCCCGACAGGCGGCAGCTCGAGCAGGCAACCATTCTGCTCTTCTGTCTTCGCGGCATTCCCTGTCTTTTCTACGGTACTGAACAGTACCTCGTGAACAATACCGATGGGGGGTATGATCCCTACAACCGCCCGATGATGCAGGACTGGGATCTGCAATCAGCTGCCGTTCGCATTCTTCAGATTCTGATCAGTCTGCGTCGTGGCAATCAAGCATTCACCTTCGGATCCCATCAACAGTTGTATGTGAGTGCCGATGTTTACGCCTTCATCCGCTCCTATCGCGATTCACACATGGTCTGCGTTCTCAACAAAGGTGCAGCCATCCAGGTCAGCCTTGACCTGCAGCGCCTCGGCCAGCGGGGAGAACTCGTCTGCGCCCTGAGCGAAGAGAGGATAAGCCTGGAGAACGGACGCGTTCATCTCTCCCTGGCGCCCGGCTCCGCCCACGTGTACAGCCTTCCCGGCAAGCGTGTCAGCGGCCGGGTGGTCTGCACGTTTCAGCTCAATGGCATCGAGGCGCGTCCGGGCCAGCGCATCGTGATCGTGGGCGACTGCCAGGAGCTTGGCGGCTGGGATGTGGCCGCGGCGTATGGGATGGAATTCGTGAACTGCAACACCTGGATCTGCGAAGTGGGCTTCAACAACTCGGCGGGCGGCCTGATTCACTACAAATTCGCCCTGCTCGATCAGAGCAGTGAGGCCGTGATCTATGAAGACTGCCTCGCCAGGCGCCTGTTGCTCCCCCAGACCGGACGCGAGAAGGTGGATGCACGTTGGTCCGACCCCTGAAGCCCGTTCTGATGGGCCGATCAGGCCGGCTGCCTGGGATCGGGGCTGAGGAGCAGGATCTTTCCGGAGCCCGCCGGGCGCCGCGCGGGCTCCACCGCCTCAGCCGCCTGTTCGAGTGGATAGCGGGCTGCAACCCCCGTTTCGATCAAGCCGCTGCGCACCAGGCTGATCAGCTCCTCGTTCAGCGCTGCACGCTCAGCGGCCGCCATGGCCGCGAGCGCCCGCAGGCGGGAATATCCCCTCACCCGCACATCCCGGAAGATCAGGGATGCTGCCGGCAGCCGCACCTGATCCGAATCCAGCAAGCCGTAGATCAGCAGGTCTCCACCCTCCGCGACCCGCTCGAACAGCCACGCCGAGGCAGCGCCGGCGACCGCATCAAGGGCACGCCGCACCGGCTGGAGACCAGCGCTGCGCCACTGCTGCTCGAGATCGGGGCCTTCGATCAGCACCGCAACGGCGCCCTGCGCGAGCAGAGCCTCCCGATGACGGGGGGAGCGCACCAGGGCGATCACCTGCACCCCCCGCCGGCGGGCCAGTGCAAGCAGGATCCTCGCCAGTGCCGAGCCTGCCGCGTTGATGAGCACGCTGTCTCCAGGCTCCAGCCCCTGAAGCAGCCCAGAGGCGGTGAAAGGATTGACGCTCAGGGTGGCGGCCTGCTCGATGCTGAGGTCTGGCGGCAAGGCCAGCACAGCGGCAGCAGGGACGATCATCTGTTCACGCCAGGTTCCGCCGCTGGGAACGGCCACCAGCGTTCCGGGCGCCAGGGAGACCCCTTCGGCCACCGCCTCGATCAAACCGGCGCCCTCGATGCCCACCACAGCGGGCAGCAAAGGCTTGTAAACGTGCCTGCCATCGAGCAGCAGAAGGTCCGCCGGGTTCACCGGCCTGGCCAGCATGCGGATCCTCACCTGCCCGGGGCCCGGTGGCGGGCAATCGCGCTGCACGAGCCGCAGCGCTTCCGCGGCGGGTCGCCCTGGAGCGATCAGTTCAACGGTGAGCATGAGCGGGCAGGCATCGGCAACAACAGAAGCCAAGCTTCCGCAGGCAAGCGGGAAATGTGATCAAATCCTGATTCGGAGGTCCGGAATCTCGCGAGATAGCCGCAATCTGATCTGGACAATCAGACAAATAGTCAATGCTTCTGCGGCGCTCTGTCTCCGGGTGTCTGCCCTGTGCAGCCATCTCCCTCTTCCTGCTCGGATCCACCTGCTGGGCCTCACCCGGGCCGAGCGACGCTAGAGCGAAGCAGCGACCCCAGCCAGCCCTCGCCACGATCCCTTCGCCAGCACTGCCGGCAGAGATCGACCAGCTGGCGCAGCTGATCACAGATCCAGCGCTGCAGCAGCAGGAGAACCTGGAGCTCCGGCAGAGGATTCAACGGCTTGAACAGCTGCTCAACGTTTCAGCCCCGTCGCCGGGCCAGGCCGAAAAACCTGCTCCCATTGTGGCGAAGAGCAGCGTGTATCTCGAAGGTTCGCTGGGTGGCCAGTACCGAGATCTAGCCGGCGAAAACGGTTATACGGTCACCTCCTTTCAGCCAGGCTTCTATGGCAGTGCCGGGGCGGGGTCGGCACACGCTTAGCAAGAATTTCCGCTTTTCAGCGGAATATTCCAATCTTTCCAGCAATGTGAATACCGTAGCAGCATGCTATTTGCCCGCCTCCCCAACGGGTGGAGGCTGTGGGGCAACACCCATTGATGGAGTGTTTTTTCCGGGCCAAGGAGCGATTGTTCTCAATCAATACACTCTCAATGCCTACTACGATCTCGATGGATTCAGGCCTCGCCAATGCTTCCACCCCTATGTGGGCCTGGGCGTTGGTACGCAGAAGTCTTCGATCATCAATCTCAGCAACAATCAGACCGCTCCCTTTGGCCTGTTTGCCTACGGAACAGCCTGGGCTCCCCTGATCACATTCAGCGGCGGCCTCAGCCACGCGGTGACAAGTCGCTCCGAGGTTTTCATGGGTGGGTTAGTCTGCGGACGGCTCGGAATTGCTGATTGACAACACAGCATTCGGAGACCTGTTGCCGCAAAGCTCACGCAGCTGGATCATCAACGGCGGCTTCCGCTATACTTTCTGATCCGCTCTCCGCAGGTCGCCGTGGTTCCGCCCAGCGCCACACTCTCCCCCGTGGCGGTGTTGGGTGGTGGGCTGATCGGCCTGGCGACCGCCCATGCCCTGGCCAGCCGCGGCCTGCCGGTGACCGTGCTCAGCCGCCGCCGCAGCGAGGCTGCCGGCTTCGTGGCCGCCGGCATGCTGGCGCCCCATGCCGAAGGGCTGAGCGGAGCGCTCCTGGCGCTGGGCCAGGCCAGCCTGGCCCGCATTCCAGCCTGGGTGGCAGGGATCGAAGCCGACAGCGGCCTGCGTTGCGGCCTGCGCCCCTGCGGCATCGTGGTGCCCTTCGGCAGCGCCGCCGAGCGGGATGCCTACCCAACGGCCAGCTGGGGGACTCCACTGGATCGGGCCGCTCTGGAGCATGAGGTGGAGGGCATCGGGCCCTGCTGGCAGGCGGGGCTGCTGTTTGCCCAGGACGGCCAGATCGACAACCGCCGCCGCCTGATGCGCGCCCTGGAGCGGGCCTGCGTGCACCGCGGCGTGCGCTTCGAGGAGGGCTGCGAGGTGCTGGCGCTGGTGGCGGATGGTGCCAGGGGCTCCACCCCGGTGGGTCCGGGCAGGCGCGAACAAGCCGGAAGCCTGTGCGCCGTGCGTCTGCGCCGCGCCGACGGCGAGGAACTCTCCCTTCCCTGCAGCCAGGCGGTGCTCTGCTGCGGCGCCTGGAGCGCAGCGCTGCT
>JBAXOO010000125.1:0-5407 GCA_037133235.1 Cyanobium sp. ELA507 | reverse complement strand
GGGCAGGGTGCCGCCGAGGAATTTGAAGGCTCCGGCCACCAGCATCACCATCACCACCCCCAAAAAGAGATAGGTGGGGAAGCTGAGCAACTTGGCGCTGGAGCTCACGCCGCGCAGGTTGGCCACCATCACCAGCAGCAGCGCCACTAGGCAGAGTGGTATTCGTTCCGCATCGAGGGCCGGGAAATAGGAGGTGAGGGCCGCGATGCCGGCGGCCACGCTCACCGCCACCGTGAGCACGTAGTCGATCGAGAGGGAGGCGCCCGCCACCAGACCGGGGATCTTGCCGAGGTTGTCCTGGGACACCCGATAAGAACCGCCGCCGAGGGGGTAAGCCTTAATCGTCTGCCGGTAGCTGGTGGCCACGATCAGCATCAAGCCGATGATCAGCCCGGTGATCGGCAGGGTGAGGCCCAGGGCGGCGCTGCCGGCCATCCCCAGCACCAACACGATCTCCTGGGTGGCGTAGGCCACTGAGGAAAGGGCATCGGAGCTGAGGATCGCCAGAGCTTCCGTGTTGCTAAAGCGCTCCTCGTGGTGGGCGCTGGTGGGCAGGGGTGAGCCGATCAGAACCCTGCGGAGGTTGTCGAGCCTGGAGATGATCGGCATGCCTGGGCGACGTGCGGCGTGAAAGATCGCTAGGGAAACCTAAGTCGCCGCCGCCATGGTTACTGTTTCCGCCACCGCCGCTCCGGCCCCTTGACCGCATCGCTTCCATCCACCGTGGCTGCGCCCGCGGCTCTTGGTGGTCCCCAGGGGGCCACCGCCTGGCATGGTCTCAGCGCTCTCGAATGCCAACACCGCCTCGGCGTGGGCCCGGAGGGTCTCGATACGGCCGAGAGTGTCCGTCGCCTGGCCGAGCGCGGACCGAACCGGCTGGAGCTTTCGGCCGGTCGCAGCACCTGGGAGATCCTTTGGGATCAGTTCAGCAACGTGATGCTGATCATGCTGCTGGCGGTGGCGGCCGTCTCCGCCGCCGTTTCGATCCATCAGCAGGAATTCCCCAAAGATGCGATCGCGATCCTGGTGATCGTGGTGCTGAACGGCCTGCTGGGGTATCTGCAGGAGAGCAAGGCCCAACAGGCGCTGCTGGCCCTGCGCGACATGGCCCAGCCCCTGGTGCAGGTTCGCCGTGACGGCACCTGGGAGCGGATCAGCAGCGAGCTCCTGGTGCCCGGCGACCTGATTCGCCTCGAGGCGGGCGACCGGGTGCCCGCCGATGCCCGCCTGCTGGAGGAGGCCGATCTGGGACTGCGCGAGGCGGCCCTCACCGGCGAGGCCGAGGCCGTGTTTAAGAAATCCGATCTCGTGCTCGAGGACGCCACGCCGGTCCTGGAGCGCAAGAACTGTTTGTTCCAGGGCACAGAAGTGGTGCGCGGCCGGGGTGTAGCGCTGGTCACGTCCACCGGCATGGCCACGGAGCTGGGCCAGATCGCCGAGCTGATCAACACCGCCGGCGGCGAGAGCACGCCTTTGCAAGAGCGGCTCGATGGGCTCGCCAAGGTGCTGGTGGTCAGCGCCCTGGCCCTGGTGGCGGTGGTGGTGGCGCTGGGTCTGCTGATGGGCCAGGACCCCCTCAACCTGCTCGAGGTGGCGCTCTCGATGGCGGTGGCGATCGTGCCGGAGGGGTTGCCGGCCGTGATCACCGTGACCCTGGCGATCGGTACCCAGCGCATGGTCCGCCGAGCCGCCTTGATCCGCCGCCTGCCGGCGGTGGAGGGGCTGGGTTCGGTCACCGTGATCTGCTCCGACAAGACCGGCACCCTCACCCAGAACCGCCAGGTGGTGCAGGAACTCCGCGTCGGCACCGAACGGCTGGCCGTGACCGGCCATGGCTACGACCCGGCCGGCACCATCACCGCATCCCCACTGGACTCCCCCCCAGGAGCCCGGCCGGGCAGCCTGGAGGGAGCCAGCACGCTTCTGCTCCAGGCCGGCGTGCTCTGCAGTGACGCCGAACATCGCCAGCTCGCTGATGGCAGCTGGGAGATTCTTGGAGACCCCACCGAGGGGGCCCTTTCGGTGGTGGCCCTGAAGGCGGGCATCGATGACTTCGAGCTGCGCAGCCACTACCGCCGGGCCGCCGAGATCCCTTTCAGCTCGGAGCGGCAGCTGATGGCGGTATGGATCGAGGATCCCGACCACGCCCTCCAGGCTCCCCTGGGCAGCAGCGCCAGCGGCAGCCCCAGCCTGCTGATCAGCAAGGGGGCCCCGGAAGTGATCATCAGCCTCTGCGATCGCTGGATCGATGGCCAAGGGGTGGTGGAGATGGGCGGGCCCCAGCAGCAGTGGTGGCTGGAGCAGGCCCGCCAGCTGGCGGCCTCTGGGCTTCGGGTGCTGGCCTTCGCCTGCGCGCCCCATCACTCCAGCCCCGATGAGGCTCTGGAGGGTCAGGTGCTGCTCGGGCTGATGGCGCAGCTGGATCCGGCCCGTCCCGAGGTGGCCAAAGCTGTGGCCACCTGCCGCCAGGCGGGGATTCGGCCGGTGATGATCACCGGCGACCATCCCCTCACCGCCCGGGCGATCGGCAGCGCCATCGGTCTCACCGATGAGCAGGGCGAGGTGATCCTCGGCCGCGAGCTGGAGGCGATGGAGGAGCCGGCCCTGAAGGCGGCGGTGGCCCGCTGCAGCGTCTATGCCCGCGTCGCCCCGGAGCAGAAGCTGCGGATCGTCAAGGCGCTGCAGGCCAACGGCCAGGTGGTGGCGATGACCGGCGATGGCGTCAACGACGCCCCGGCCCTCAAGCAGGCCCACATCGGGGTCGCGATGGGCATCACCGGCACCGAGGTGAGCAAGGAGGCCGCCGACATGGTGCTCCTCGACGACAACTTCGCCACGATCGTGAGCGCAGTGGAGGAAGGGCGGCTGGTGTACGCCAATATCCGCCGCTTTGTGAAGTACATCCTCGGCAGCAACGTGGGTGAGCTGATCACGATTGCTTCGGCGCCGCTGCTGGGCCTCACCGGCGTGCCGATGACGCCGCTCCAGATCCTCTGGATGAACCTGGTGACCGACGGTGTGCCCGCCCTGGCCCTGGCGCTGGAGCCCGGCGAGGCCGGCCTGATGGACCGGCCACCGGCCGAACCCGGCGAATCGATCTTCGCCCGCGGCATCGGCTCCTACATCCTCCGCATCGGCGTGGTATTCTCCCTGATCGTGATCGCCCTGATGCTTTACGCGTCGTTGCATAGCCGCGATCACTGGAAGACCATGGTCTTCACCACCCTCTGCCTGGCCCAGATGGGCCATGCCCTCTCGGCACGCAGCGACCTTCCTCTGATCCAGGTGCCGCCCTTCTCCAATCCCTGGCTGCTCTGGGCCGTGATGCTCACCTCGGGGCTGCAGATGGTGCTTCTCTACGTGCCGACCCTGGCCAAGTTCTTCGGCACCCAGCCCCTTAGCGGCCACGAACTGCTGATCTGCGTGGCCTTCAGCCTGCTGCTTTTCCTTTACCTGGAGCTTGAGAAGGTCTGGCGCCAGTGGCGCCGGCGTGTGCACGCCGATGCCTGAATGCCTCCATCCGCCAGCCCATGCCTGATCCAGCAGCGCTGGGGCAGCCCATCCAGGAATGGGTCGCCGCCCTGGGGGACTGGATCGGGGCACTCCCCAGCTGGATCGAGGCCGCCGTGGGGCGGGATCCCCGGCTGGGTTATCTGGCCCTGGGCCTGGCGATGCTGCTGGAAAACCTGATCCCACCGATCCCCTCCGAGCTGATCCAACCCTTGGGGGGGGTTCTGGTCCAGCAGGGGCGCCTGCAGCTGGTGCCGGTGATCCTGGTGGGGGTGGCTGGCACGGTGCTGGGGGCCTGGTTCTGGTACGGGGTCGGGCGCTGGATCGGAGAAGAGCGGCTACTGGTTTTGCTCGAACGCCACGGGAGCTGGCTCGGGATCGGACCGGCTGAAGTGGCCATCAGCCGAGCCTGGTTTGCCCGCTACGGCTTCGGCCTGGTGCTCTGGGGCCGCCTGGTGCCCGGCATCCGCACCCTGATCTCCGTGCCGGCGGGCCTGGAGAAGATGGGGCAGGGCCCCTTCCTGCTGGCCACCCTGAGCGGCAGCCTGATCTGGGTCACGGCCCTCACCCTGGCGGGTCGGGCCCTCGGGGCTGGCTATGGCGAAGTGTTGGCGCTCTCCGGTCCCTACGCCAAGGCGTTCCAGCGGCTCCTGCTGGCCCTGGCACTGGTGGCCCTGGGGGGCCTGGCCTGGCGGGCCCATCGGCGCAGCCCGGAGCCCTAGGGAAGGCTGGCTCCTTGGGGGAGGAGGCAGGGTTGCCTAGCTACTCGGAACGCTCGATGGTGGCAGGCTCCGGTCCCTCTTCCCGGTGACGGAATTCCTGAAGCAGGGCAAGCGAAAGGATCAGCCCCGCGAGCACGGCGAAGCCCACCAGGGCGATGGCTGCCCGCCAGGAACGGCGCGACTTTTCCTCATAGGTCCGGGGGTTGGCCGGATGGCCGCAATCCACACAGACCAGGGAGTGGGTGCCACGGCCGACCTTCGCCACCATGCGGCATCCGCAGCGCTCGCAGACCAAGGCAGCCTTCCACCAGGACCATCCACTCTTGCAGCAGTGCAGGGCGGCTTCTGTAGGCAATCCCACGAGCCTGATCCCAGGCGTGGGACAAAGCCAGCGCAAACCTGCGGCATTGATAACCCCTGCTTTGCCCACTGATTGGCAATGCTGCGCGGATGAGCGCCCAACCCCTTGGTTGAGCTTTTAAGGTTCGCGGCCACGGGTCCCTCGGGCCCACCCCCTGCCGCCATGACCCTGCTTTTCGCCCAGACGGCCTGGCTGGTGCCGCTCTACCCCCTGCTGGCCTCCCTGCTCTCCTTTCTGTGGTCGCCGGGGCTGATCTCCCGCACCGGGCCGAGGCCCTGCGGCTACCTCAACCTCCTGCTGGTGAGCGTGGCCTTTGTGCACAGCGTGCTGGCTCTGCTGGCCCTCCACTCCAATTCCACCGCCGGCTCGTCGGCCATCTACCAGCCGCTCACCTTCGGCTGGACCTGGCTGCAGACCGCAGGCCTACGCATCGGCTTCGACGGCCTGATCACCGAGCCCGCCCTGATCGCGATGACGCTGATCACCGGCCTGCATGTGCTGGTGCAGATCTATTCGATCGCCTACCTGGAGATGGACTGGGGCTGGCCCCGTTTCTTCGGCTCGCTGAGCTTCTTTGAATCGGGCCTCTGCGCCCTGGTGCTGACCGATTCGCTGTTCTTCAGCTACGTGATCCTCGAGCTGCTCACGATGGGCACCTACCTGATCGTGGGCACCTGGTACAACCAGCCCCTGGTGGTGAAGGGGGCCCGCGATGCCTTCCTCACCAAGCGGATCGGCGACCTGATCCTGCTGGCCGGTGTGATCGCCCTGCTGCCGATCACCGGCACCTGGAACTTCCACGGCCTGCAGGCCT
>JBAXOO010000124.1:0-5474 GCA_037133235.1 Cyanobium sp. ELA507 | reverse complement strand
CTGGTTGCTGATCACCCTGCAGCCGGATCTGGCCAAGCGGATGAGCACCACCCACCTCCAGAGCCTGCAGGAGCAGGTGTCAGCCCACCAGAGCCAGGTGCACTCCCTGCTGCGCAGCGCGATCGAAACCGGCGGCGATGGCCTCCACACCCTGGCACTGTTGCAATGGGACGGCGGTAGCAGCGCGACCGTGCTGGCGGCTGCCGGCCGCGTCAGCCAGCTGGGGCTCTCCGCCGAGCAAGAGCTGTTGCTGGGGGTGGAGATGGCCAGGGCCTTGGGCCACCTCGCCCTGGGACTCTGCGCCAGCGAGCAGCCGGAGGCCCTGCCCCTCAATCCCGACCCCGGTGCATCCGCTGCTGCCAGGGCGAGCGCTGCGCTGCTCTGTCCGGTGGGCTGCGACACCAGCCCCGGCCATCGCGCCCTGCTGCTGAGCCTCTACGACGAGCGCCCGACTCTGCTGCTGCCACCCGGCCATCCAGGCGAGCGCGAAAGGGAACAGTGGCGGCGTCAGGAGAATCTGCTATTGATCGCCCGCCGCCTCGGTGAGTTGCTGGCCAATGGCGGGGATGGCGCTGGCCCTGGCAAGAGTCAGTGATCGCCGCTTCTCCTCACCGCCGTGGCCCTGTTCTGGACGCAACTGGCCTCCCTGCTGGGGCCTCCGGGCCAGCTCGGCCCCCAAGGCCAGGTTGGCCCCCCAGGTCAGGTTGGCCCGCCGGGACCCCAGGGCATAGGTGTGCCGGCCGGGGGCAGCGCGGGCCAGACCCTGCGCAAACGCAGCACTGCGGACTACGACAGCGAATGGGCGACGCCTCCTGCCAGCGCGGTTGATCCCCTGTTCATTCAGGCGAGCCCACCGACCACCGAACAACTCGGGGGCGCCCAGCGCTACCAGTGGTGGGACACCAGTGGCGGGGCCCTCACCCTTTACATCGAGGACGGGGTGAGCTGATGGCCCTGCGCAACGCCTTTGACGAGTTGGCCCTGGACTCGACGCTGCAGGCGCTGCGGCTGGCCGTGGCGGCCCTCACCCGCACCATCGGCCTGATCACGCCTGATGTGGCCGGTCGCATGCGGGTGACGCTGGAATCCTCTCCAGCGGTTGTGCAGGCCAGCCAATCCGGCACCTGGAATGTCGGCACCGTGACCACCCTCAGCACCCTGACGACCTGCTCCACCTTGACCAACCAGAGCCAGGTGGGCGGCTATGGCGCCAACGATCAGATCCCCGCCCTGATGCACCTTTCCGCCGACTCCCTCCGGCGCAACATCACGGTGAGTTGAGATGCCAACCAGCAACGGTAATCGCAAGATCCTTGATCTCAAGCGCTGGGAGTTCTGCACCCCCGCGCCTGCCGCCACCGCCGCCGGTCACTTCATCGTCTCCAGTCGCCACTACCGCCAGCAGCAACTGCTGGTGCAATCCAACACCGTCGCCTACATCTACAACCCATCGGAGGACGGCTGGGTGCAGGTTCCTTCTCCTGCATTGGCGGGCACCTTTGGCGCGGGGGCCTGCGGCACGGCCGCTTCTTTTTCCACCGGGGCCACCGCCGCGGCAGCCAGCCTCACCGCCACCGCCGGTACCACCACCAGTCTCACCACCAATCAAAACTTGCAACGTGACCTGCGGGGCTACAGCGTGTTGATCGTCGGCGGCACCAACGCCGGCCGGATGAAGACGATCGCCGCCAACACTCTCGGCGCCAATGCCGTTCTCCAGTTCACGGATGTGGAGGCGACGTCCTTTGATGCCACCAGCCAATACCGCCTGCTCACCCCTACGTTCTACGTGCTGGGGGCCGGCACGCTCGCCAGTGGTTCGTTCAAGCGCTACGACTTCGCCACCAACAGCTGGATCACCCTGGCCCACACCGGCCTGCCGGCCACGATCGGCACCGATGGCCGCCTGATCGCCACTCCCGCCTGGATCGACAACGGTTTCAAAGTGTTCGCGATAGGTACCGCCACTGCAGGCGGCGCCAACACGCTCACCAACGCCGCCAAGAACTGGACGACCAATCAGTGGACCAACAGCCAGCTCCGCCTCACCGCCGGCAGCGGCGCCGGTCAGATCCGCACCGTGGCGAGTAATACCGCCACCACCCTCACGCTGAGCAGCGCCTGGAGCACGGCTCCCGACGCCACCACGCAATACAGCCTCGAGGGCAATGACGACGTTCTGTACTTCATCGGCAACAACGCTGTGACGTTGTACCGCTACAGCATCAGCGCCAACAGCTGGTCCACCCTTTCGCCCACCACCGCCCGCGCCGCTGCCCCGGGCGCCGGCATCTCCGGCCACTGGATCCACTCGGTGAGCGCCAGTGACTGGACCAGCGAAACCTCCATCCGCAATGGCCGCTATCTCTACTCCTTTCGTGGTGGCGCCGGTACCCTGCTGGATCGCTACGACATCGCCGCCAACACCTGGGAAAATTCTCTCGCGTACGCCCCGGCAACGGAGACCTTTGGGGCAGGAACCAAGCTGGCCTACAACGGCGATTATCTGTATCTGCATAAGGACAACAGCAGTCGCTGGTTTCGCTACGACTTCGCCCAATCCGCCATGGATGGCTGGACCACCATGCTCTACCCGCAGGGCGCGGCGGTGGTAGGCGACACGGCCTTTGATGTGACCTACAGAGACGGCAACACCGAGATCGTTTACATCCACATGCTGCTCAACAGCTCCGCGGTGAACCTGCGGCAGCTGGTGATCTGAGCCCTTAACGGGGGCACGTACATGGCAATAGATCGTGATCCGCCCGGCTGCAAAGCCAGGCCTGCACTGCTTTTGCCATGGGTTCCTGGAAAACCTCCGGTACGATCCGCGGTCCGGAGGGGCCCAGCGGGCCCCAGGGCTCTCCCGGTGTTCAGGGCCCCCAGGGTCCGGCAGGACCTCAGGGACCGCAGGGGCCATCGGGCTTGCAGGGTCCGGCCGGTCCGAGCGGCCCAACCGGAACGGCGGGTCCGACCGGTCCGCAGGGCATCCAGGGTCCGGCGGGGATCGGCATCAACTTCAAGGGCCAAGTGGCCACCCTGGCGGCCCTGCCGACGGGCGCCACCCAGGGTGATGCCTACCTGGTGCAGGCCGACGACTCCCTGCGGGTGTGGGATAGCGGCAGCAATAGCTGGGTGAATGGCGGCTCAATCCAGGGTCCCCAGGGTCCGGTGGGTGTGGCCGGCCCGGCCGGCGCGACGGGGCCCCAGGGGACGGCCGGCCCGCAGGGCCCCCAGGGCATCCAGGGATCAGCCGGTGCCGATGGACTGATCGGCCCGCGCGGCACGGGCTGGTTCACCGGCAGCGGCGCCCCACCGGCAACGATCCCCGGTGCCGTCGATGGCGATCTCTACCTCGATCTGGCCAGCGGCACGGTGTATCAGCTGGGACCGATTCGCGTTGCCGATCTACCCGCCATCGGCACGGCCTTCCAGGGTGGTTACTACGCCGGCCTGATCAGCCACACTGCCAATGGGGTTCCCACTCATGCGCTGATCCTTTCGCCCAAGGCGATGGGTTCGCTGCTGAATGTGGCCTGGAAGAACGCCAACACCGCCAGTACCGGGACGACCAGCGTCTACGACGGTTGGGCGAACAGCGAGGCGATGAACAACGCCAGCCACCCGGCGGCGCAGTTCTGTCGCTCGCTCAACATCGGCGGCTACGACGACTGGTATCTGCCCGCCACCCAGGAGTGGGATCTTTTGTACAGGGCCCTCAAGCCGGAGGCGACAGCCGCTGGCACCTATGCAGGAGCGACCTATGGCGCTAACCCCTATGCGGTGCCCCAGGGCGGCAACTACACCGACAGCAACCCGGCCCTGACGGGCGTGCTGGCCTTCCGTGCCAGCGGGGCGGAGACGTTGCGGCACTTCGATGAGAACGTCGGCGACGATCCCTTCTTCCACTGGACCTCTACCCAGGCCGCCAGCGGCACCGCCTACCAGCGCACCACGTACATGGGCATCCAGCTGGCGGAGAGCAAGACGATCGCCTCGGCCACCCAGGTGCGGGCGATTCGTCGCATCCCGGTGTTGCCCTGATGCTCCGCCCCACCCTCTGCTGCTGATGGAGATGGGCTGATGGCCAACTGGCTACCGCGCACCCAGGTTCCGGGTCAACGGGTGAGCGTCAGCGCCACGACCACGCCCCTGCTGCCAGGCGCCAGTGCTCTGCTCGATCTGCCGGGCCTGGGGCGGCTGGGCCATTTTCTCGCGATCAGCACCGATACGCCGGGCTGGGTGAGCTTCTACAACTCAGCGGCAGCGCGGGAGGCCGATGGCAGCCGGCCGATCACCCGCGATCCCGAACCAGGCAGCGGGGTGCTGCTCGATCTGGCCACCACCAGCAGCGCGCTCACGATCAAGGCGCCGCCCGGCGGCACCTACTTCTCGTCAGAACCTGCCGCGGCGACACCGCTGCTGCGGGTGATGGTGCGCAACACCGGCACGGCCCAGGCCGCCATTGCCGTCACCGTCACCGCCGTGGTGCTGGCGCCATGAGCGACGCCCAATGAGACACGCCCGATGAGCCGCACCCTGCTCGACATCAGCCGCCTCGGCACCGACGTCACCTGGTCCTCCGTTGCCGTTGAAGTGAACGGCTACCTACAGACGTGGCTCGCCGCCGCCAACACCCAGGTGAACCAGCACCAGCTGCGCATCGCCACCGCCCCGAATCCGAATGCGACCGCCAGCGATCCCTGCGGCTGGCGCCTGGAGGCGACCCTGTCGCAGCTCACGCCGGGCGGCTCACCGGCGGTGCTGCTCCTCGAGGTGTTCCTCACCGGCAACACCGTCGAATTCCGACCAGGCATCGGCAACATCGAGGCATTCGTGGGGGCCGATAACCAACAGGGCTGGGTCTTCCCCGCCGCAGATGTCGGCACCAGCAGCGGCATCTGGAGCACCACGCCGCTGCCCCTGACGGCTCAGCTGGGCTGGTCGCTGGAGCCTGGCGCCGAATATTTCGTGTTTGCCTACAGCCAGCACCGCTTCTCGAATCGCCAGGCGGTGCCGCTGCTGATCGCCCGCGACCAGGTCTCCGGCCACTGGATCCTGGCGGCCTCGCCCCCCTCCACGACCTTTGATGCGCTGCGGGCGGTGAGCTGGAACGCCCGCTCCGACCAGCCCGCCGGCTCCCGCACCCTGCTACGCGAAAACTCCACCGCGCCGATCCAGATCCGCCAGCCCGCTGAGCTGGTGCTGGCCACCACCGACTGGAGCGCCTATGAGAGCGCCAATGAACCGGCACAGTTCTGGGAGCCAATGCTGCTGCCGCCGGACTTCGCAACCCTGAACCTCAGCAGTGCGGCGATGAGCTACTTCAAGCCGCCCGATGGCAGCGAGTGGCTGGCGATCGGCGGCCATGGCCTGCTGCTACGCACCAAAGACGCAACCACCCCTCAGGGAGCCCCGGCGCCATGACCTATCAGGTGTTCTGCCAGTCCTTCGCGCCTGGCAGCTGGAAGTGG
>JBAXOO010000123.1:0-5559 GCA_037133235.1 Cyanobium sp. ELA507 | reverse complement strand
TCATGCCTTGAACAGATTAGAGTCTTGTCCAAGCTTGTTGGCGCAGGTAGTCGCTTAGCAGACTCTATATTCAGCGAGCATTCACGGAGTTGTGCTGAAACTCATTCCGAGTCAGGACAACTAAATGAATCATCGTAGATTGGACGTCAATTATGCGGCCATGATTTTTGAGTAGTCACTTTGTGATGTCTAACAACCAGATGCAGAAGACGGGTGCAGAGGTAACGCACAAATCTGAGATCTATGCCCGCTTCTGATCTGGGGCGTTAGGCTCACTACCCATGCCCCGCACTCAGCGGGGAACCCGGAACAATGACAAGGCTGGCGGCTTCCGAGTATAATTCCGAGCAGCATGGACCTGCTCGATCTGCTCAAGCGCCCTGAGGGCAAGACGCTTGAGTTCAAGCGTGATCTTTCCTCGTCGGATGGGGCGTTGAAAACGATTGTGGCCTTCGCCAACACTGCCGGCGGCACCCTGCTGATCGGGGTGGAGGATCGCAGCCGCAATGTGCGCGGCGTAGCCGACCCGCTGGATGAGGAGGAGCGACTCGCCAACCTGATCAGCGACCGAATCAGCCCTCGGCTGGTGCCGGAGATCGAGATCCTGCCTTGGAGGCAAACCCAGGTGCTGGCCCTGCATGTGTACCCCAGCCCGAGCCGCCCCCATCACCTGATCCGCGAGGGTGCCGGCACCGGTGTGTATGTGCGGGTGGGCTCCACCAACCGCCGCGCCGACGCCGAGCTGATCGAGGAGCTGCGGCGCTTCTCCCGAGGCGAGGGCTTCGACGAGCAGCCCCTGCCGGGTCTCAGCTCGGAAGCCATCGACTTCCGAGCGGCTTCTGAGTCGTTCGCACCGTTCCGCGCCCTCCGCCGCCGCGATCTGGAGTCCCTACGGCTCGTGGGCGACCACCAAGGGAAGACGGTGCCGACCGTGGGCGGCATGATCCTCTTCGGCCATGACCGCGAGCGGCACTTTCCCGATGCCTGGATCCAGGCCGGGCGCTTCGCTGGCAGCGACAAGAGTCGCATCCTGGATCGGATCGAGATCCACTCCTTTCCTGTGCAGGCCGTGGAGGAAGCGATTACCTTCGTGCAGAAGCATTCCTGGCATGGCGCCACCATCGGAGCAGTGCGCCGCACCGACCGCTGGACTCTGCCGCCCGAGGCCGTGCGCGAGGCCCTGATCAATGCGGTGGTCCACACCGATTATTCCCAGCGGGGCGCACCGATCCGGCTGTCGATCTTCGATGACCGGCTGGAGATCGAGAATCCCGGTCTGCTGCCCTTCGGGCTCACCGTGGAAGATCTTCCCTATGGCGTGTCCAAGCTGCGCAACCGCGTGATCGGCCGCGTCTTCCAGGCGCTGGGGCTGATTGAGCAATGGGGCAGCGGCATTCAGCGGATGACGGCCGTCTGCCGAGACGCTGGCCTGCCACCGCCGATCTTCGAGGAGATCGCCACTCGCTTTCGCGTCATCATTCCCACCGTCCTTGTTGGTCCAATGGTGGTCGACGCCACTGAGCAGGCGATCCTCGCCAGCCTGAAGGAAGGCCAAGGGTTGGCCACCCGTGAAATCGCGGCCATCATCGGGCTGTCGGCCCGGGCCACGCGCACGCGGCTGGCCCGTCTGATCGATCGCGGGCTGGTGCGCGAGATCGGCACCAGCGCCAAGGATCCGCAACGTAAATACTTCTTGGCCGAGGGTGCTCCCCCATGAACCTGACGCCCGAACAGAAGGCCCGCGTCGACATTGACGCGGCTCTCGTGGCCGCGGGCTGGACCCTGCAGAACCGCGACGCCATCAACCTGGCCGCCGGGCCTGGTGTGGCCGTGCGCGAGGCCAAAATGGCCAGTGGGCATGGCTTCGCGGACTACCTGCTGTTCGTGAATGGCAAGGCGGTGGGGGCGATCGAAGCCAAGCCGGCGGGCCACACCCTCAGCGGCGTGGAGCTCCAATCCGGCAAGTACGCCGCGGGTCTGCCGCGCTGAGGCGGCTCTCCACGGCTCTGGCACAGAAGCTGGCAAGCTCACCACCCCAGGGCTAAGGGCGCCCCGCCAGCGCTGGCTCCCGCTCCGCTTTGGCCTCCACCAACGCGATGCCGTCGGTTGGTAGGCGTTGATCTTCTGGACGCAGGGCCATCCAGGCGTTCTCCCCGGCCTCTGGCTCAGACGATCGCCGCGAAGCTGTCACGGAAGGCCGCGAGGGTGGCGTCGATGTCGGCATCGCTGTGGGCCAGGGAGGTGAAGCCCGCCTCATAGGAGCTTGGGGCCAGATACACACCCCGCTCCAACATCGCCCGGTGCAGCTTGCCGAACAGCACCGTGTCGGTGGCCTTGGCCTCCTCGAAGTTGCGCACAGGCCCTTCGCACAGGAAAAAGCCGAACATGGCGCTGACGCTGCCGCCGGTGATCGGCAGCCCGGCGTCGCGGGCCGCCGCCTGGATGCCATCGCTGAGGCGCTTGGTGATCGCCTCCAGCCGCTCGTAGGTGCCCGGTTGCTTCAGCAGTTGGAGGGTTTTGATGCCGGCGGTCATGGCCAGGGGGTTGCCGCTCAAGGTGCCCGCCTGATACATCGGGCCGGCCGGGGCCACCATCGCCATGATCTCGGCCCGGCCGCCGTAGGCCCCCACCGGCAGGCCGCCGCCGATCACCTTGCCCATCGTGGTGAGGTCGGGCGTGATGCCGAACTTCGCCTGGGCGCCGCCATAGCTGATGCGGAAGCCTGTCATCACCTCGTCGAAGACCAGCAGGGCGCCGTTGTCCTTGGTGATCTCCCGCAGGCCCTCCAGGAAGCCCGGTTCGGGCGTGATGAAGCCGGCATTGCCCACCACCGGCTCCAGAATTACCCCGGCGATTTCGCCAGGGTTGGCGGCGAATAGGGCCTTCACCGCCTCGAGGTCGTTATAGGGGGCGGTGAGGGTGGCGGCGGTGGTGGCCTTGGGCACGCCGGGGGAATCGGGCAGGCCCAGGGTGGCCACCCCGGAACCGGCCTTCACCAAAAACATATCGGCGTGGCCGTGGTAGCAGCCCTCAAATTTGATCAGCTTCTCCCGGCCGGTGTAGGCCCGGATCAGGCGCAGCACCGCCATGCAGGCCTCGGTGCCGGAGTTCACGAAGCGCACCATCTCCACCGAGGGCACCGCCTCGATCACCAGCTCGGCCAGCACGTTCTCCAGTTCGCAGGGGGCGCCGAAGCTGGTGCCCTTCTCGAGGGCTTCATGCAGGGCGGCGATCACCTCGGGGTGGCTGTGGCCGCAGATCGCCGGCCCCCAGCTGCCCACGTAATCGATGTAGCGGTTGCCATCCACATCCCAGGCGTAGGCGCCCTTGACGCGGTCGAAGACGATCGGCTGGCCGCCGACCGATTTGAAGGCCCGCACCGGTGAGCTGACGCCTCCCGGCATCAGCTTCTGGGCGGCGGTGAAGATCTCCTGGGAGCGGGTGGTGTTGAGCACAGGAGTCGAAACGGGCGCTGTGGGAGAAGCCGACAAGACGGGATCCGCGGACGGTGGGCTGACAAGCGTGATCCATACTGGCCCAGCGAGGCGCCGCTTGCGCTCCCCGATCGCGGATTTCCTCGGCAAGGCGGCTGGCCACGGGGCTGCCCCAGGGCTGCCAGATGCGGCGGGTGGGCCCCTCGCCCCGGTGCTGCGCAGGCGGTGAGTACTTTGATGCCGGCAGGGTCCAACCGCCAGACCCGTTTCCCGTTTCCGCCGTGACCCCCGCCCCGAGCCGCGAAGCCAGCCCCCAAGCCAGCGCTCAAGCCATCCCTGGGGCGAGCCTGGTTTCTACCCCCAACGGCAACCAGCTGGTGGCTTTGCCTAGTAGCAGCGCCGCCGTTGCCACAGCCGCAGCTGCTCCTGCCATCGACTGGAAGGCGATCGAGCGCCAGTGCCGCGCCATCCTGCCGGCCCGCGGCGTGGTGGCGGCCCGCCAGGAACTGCTCACTTACGACAGCGATGGCCTCACCCTGCACCGCTGGCAGCCACCCCTGGTGGTGCTGCCTGAAAGCACCGAGCAGGTGTCAGCCCTGGTCGCGCTTTGCCACCGTGAAGGGGTGCCCTTCGTGGCCCGCGGCAGTGGCACGGGCCTTTCCGGTGGCGCCGTGGCCGAAACCCCGGCCCTGGTGATCGCCACCACCCGCATGCGCCAGGTGCTGGCGATCGACCTACCCAACCGGCGCATCACCGTGCAGCCCGGCGTGATCAACAGCTGGGTCACCCGGGCGGTGGCCGGTGATGGCTATTACTACGCCCCCGATCCCTCCAGCCAGGTGGTGTGCAGCATCGGTGGCAACGTGGCCGAGAACTCCGGCGGCGTCCACTGCCTCAAGTACGGCGTCACCAGCAACCACGTGCTGGCGATGGAGGTGGTGCTCCCCGATGGCACCATCACCACCTTTGGCAGCGGCCTGCCTGAAACCCCCGAACTGGACTTGCGGGGCGTGTTCATCGGCAGCGAGGGCACCCTCGGCATCGCCACGGCCATCACCCTGCGGCTGTTGCCAGCCCCCGCCAGCGTGGCGGTGCTTCTGGCCGACTTCACCACGATGGAGGCCGCCGCCGAAGCGGTGCGCGGGATCACCGCCGCTGGCATCCTGCCGGCCGGCATGGAGATGATGGATCGCCTCTGCATCGAGGCCGTCAACGACTTCCTGGGCGAGGAGGAGTACCCCCCCGATGCGGCCGCCGTGCTGCTGGTCGAACTCGACGGCCTCCAGGAGGAGGTGCTGGTGTCGATGGAGCTGGCCACCCAGTGCTGCCGCCAGGCCGGGGCCCGCACGGTGCGCCGGGCCCAGGAGGCCGCTGACCGGGCCCGGCTCTGGATGGGTCGCAAGTCGGCGATCTCGGCCCTGGGGCGGCGCTTCCCGAGCTACTACCTCCAGGATGGCGTGGTGCCCCGCAGTGCCCTGCCGGCGGTGATGCGCTCCATCGGTGAACTCAGCAGCCGCTACGGCCTGCCGGTGGCCAACGTCTTCCACGCCGGCGATGGCAATCTCCACCCCCTGATCCTCTACCGCGCCGATCAGCCGGGGGTGGGAGAGCAGGTGCAGGCGCTGGCGGCCGAGATCCTGCGGCTCTGCATCGAGGCCGGCGGCAGCATCAGCGGCGAGCACGGAGTGGGTAACGACAAGCGCTGCTACATGGACTGGATGTTCAGCCCCGACGACCTGGCCACCATGACCCTGGTGCGTGAGGCCTTCGATCCCCAGGGCCTGGCCAACCCCGGCAAGCTCTTCCCCACCCCGAAAAGCTGTGGTGAATCTCTGAGTCGCCGCCGGGAGGCACCGGAACTGGCGGCTGTGGAGCTGTTCTAAGCCTGGTGGCCTGTGCCGATGGCGAGTTTGCGGCTGTGCGACACCGCCGGTGGGGTTTGGCACAGCCGCCGCACCGATGGCTTAGGGGCCAACAACGCCCAGCGAAGCCAGGGCTAACCGCACCACCCCCACCAGCGCCGCGCCGCCGATCAGGGGCAGCACGCCCCATCGCCGCCAGAACAGCAACATCAAGGCGAGCGCCAGCAGAGCCAAGGCTGCCAGATCCAGCCCGGTCCCTGGGC
>JBAXOO010000122.1:0-5622 GCA_037133235.1 Cyanobium sp. ELA507 | reverse complement strand
GTAGCCGAGTCCCGTGCAGGCGCGCCCCCATCGCTCCATGCGCCGCAGGTGACGCTGGGCCTGGCTATGCCGCTCCATCTCGGCAGGCCCTTCCGCCATTGGCTGGGCTGTGGCGCGCATGGCCCACCCCAGGCTCACCCGATCCGCCGTGTCAAACAACACCAGGCAGCGGGCCGGCAGACCATCGCGACCGGCCCGGCCCGACTCCTGCAGGTACCCCGCCGGACTGGCGGGCAGGTCGAGGTGAAGCACCAGCCCCACATCGGGCCGGTCCACCCCCATGCCAAAGGCCAGCGTGGCCACCAACACCGGGGAGGGATGATTCTGGAAATGGGCCAAGGCCAGCAGCCGACTCTCAGGATCCATACCGGCGTGATAGGCGATCGCCTCGATCCCCGCGCCCCCCAGCCGGGCGGCCCAAAGCTCCACCGAGCGACGGGTGCGGGCATAGATCAACACGGCCCCCCGGGCCTGGGCCACCTCCTCCAGCACCCTGGGCAGGGGATCGGCCGGCCGCTGGTCCATCGTGTAAGCAAGGTTGGTGCGACGGGCGGAGCGCACCTGCACCAGCGGGCTTCGCAGCTTCAGAAGGCGGATGATGTCGGCCCGCACCTGGGGGGCGGCGGTGGCGCTGAGGGCCACCAGCGGCACCCCGGGGCAGAGGAGCCTCAACTGCCCGAGGCGCCGGTAATCGGGGCGGAAATCATGGCCCCAGTCACTGATGCAATGGGCCTCATCCACCGCCAGGGCGACCAGATGGCCCGCCGCGATCACATCGTCGAGCACCTGGCGAGTGGATTCCACCTGGAGGCGCTCCGGGGCCAGGTAGAGCAGGCGAAGGCGGTTGGTCCGCAGACGCTCGAGCAGTTGGCGCCGCTCGGGGGTGGAAAGGCCACTGTGCAGGCAGGCGGCGGCGATGCCGCGGCGCTGGAGTTGGTTCACCTGGTCCTGCATCAGGGCCACCAAGGGCGAGACCACCACCACCAGGCCACCGCGCACCAGGGCGGGGAGCTGGAAGCAGAGCGACTTACCGGCGCCGGTGGGCAGCACCGCCAGGCAGTCGCGGCCGGCCAACAAGGCCTCCACCACGGGGCGCTGACCGGGCCGAAAGCCATCCCAGCCGAACGACCGCTGCAAGGCCTGCGCGAGCGGATCCTCCACCACCGGACAACACCCCCATCCATGGTGTGGTGTGCACCTTACCGCCACTAGGAGTGGGGGGAGGCCCCTCTATCGGGCCCCAGGATTCAGGCCAGGCCATCCTCCTCGGGTTGGTGCAGCGGCAGGGGCGGGGGCTCCAGCCGGTCGGCGGCCTCCTCCACGAGTTGCAAGCGCACCCGCTTGCCGCCTGCGAGCTCCCCGAGCGACACCCGCAAGGTGCTGCCACTGAGGGTCTGCAGGGCGGTGAGTAGATCGCGCAAATTCGGGGTGCTGCTGCCGCTCTCCACCCAAAGGCGCTCCTGAAGCCCACCGAGACGACGCCAGCTGGTGTGGAGCCGAAGCACGGCGTTCTCGAGGGCCTGGGCCTGGCCCACCGCATCGGCGAGCAGCCCCAGGGCATCAACCCGCTGGGCCTCCTGCAGGGCCTTCTCGAAATTCAGTTCCCCTTGCTGGAAGGCGCGCACCGTGAGGCTGGCCTCCGCCGCCCGGTGCAACCAGCGGGCGGTATGGGTCACATCCTTGACCCGATCGAGTTCGGGCTCGTCCCGCAGCACCTGCCGCAGGTCGTTTTGCTGCTCGTCGCTGAGGCGGGCCAGCTCCTTCACCAGCGGCGCCACGGCCCTGGGGGGCAGAAGGTTATCGGCGGTGCGCTGGCGAATCTCCTCGGGCAACAGCGGACTGGTGGCAGCAAGGAACTCATCACTCAGACGCCGCACCTGCTTGCGGGTGATCGGTAGGCCATCGTTAGCGGCCTCACTGATCATCTGCTGCACCTCAGGTCCGGCCTGGGCCGTTTCCAGAAAGGCCCGCTTCGAAAACTGATTGACGCTGTCGGGATCCAACAAGCCGCCCCCGACCAGGTCGTCGGCCGAATCAGCCAACTGGATCAAGGTGTAGGCCCGGGTCTTGCTGATCTCCCGCTCCCGCAACCACTGCAGAAAGCCGGTTCCGCGCCCTTCACCGCCGCGCTTTTCGCGGTCCCGCACGGCCCGCAGGATGCGGCCGCGCCAGATCTCGGTCTGGAGGTCAAAGCGGTCACACACCGCCCAGGCCTCCTCGAGCCGGGCCAGAAACTCCATGGTGCTGAGGTCGTCCTGCTCGGGATCGGGCAGGTCGAGGCTGAGCGTGGGAGCCTCGGCAGGAGCCATGGAAACGGGGCAAAGAACGAAGGGAGATGCTGCCACGCCCCTCAGCGACGAATCGTGACGCCCCTGCTTCAGGGCCTGCCGGGCAAGGGTATGGTCAGCCGGAAAGCCACCCGATTCGACCCAGCAGCGATGGCCATCTCCCGCGGCGACAAAGTGCGCATCAAGCGCCCCGAGTCCTACTGGTTCAATGATGTCGGAACGGTTGCGTCCGTCGACACCTCCGGCATCCGTTACCCGGTCTTGGTCCGCTTCGACAAGGTCAACTACAACGGCTACAGCGGCTCCGAAGGCGGCATCAACACCAACAACTTCGCCGAGAGCGAGCTGGAAAAGGCCTGAAGCCTTCCCCAGCATCCATCCGATCCAAACGAAGGCTGGCCACCATGGTGGTCAGCTTTTTTTTGGTGGGTTCCTACCGTGAGGCAGCGCTGCCCAAGGGCCCGTCTGATGCCGCAGCCAAACTCCCGATTCCGCCGCCGCGCCACGCCTCCCCTTGCCTGAACTGCCCGAGGTTGAGACCGTTCGCCGCGGACTGGATCGGCAGACCTGCGGCATGGCCATTGCCCGGGTCGAGGTGCTGCGGGCCCGCGCCATCGCTTCCCCACCGGACCCGGAGCTGTTCGCCCTGGCCCTCCAGGACTGCACGATCCTGGGCTGGCAACGACGCGGCAAATACCTAATGGCCGCCCTAGCCGATGGGGATGGCCAGGAGGCCGGCACCTGGGGCGTGCACCTGCGCATGACCGGCCAATTTCTGTGGCTCGAGCACCCCAAAGAACCCCGGCTTAAGAGTGGGGAGCCCCCCCCAGACCAGGAGGCGGGACCGCACACCAGGGTCCGGCTGTGGAGCGCCAAAGGAGATGAATTGCGCTTCATCGACACCCGCAGCTTTGCCCAGATGTGGTGGGTGCCCCCGGGGCGTGAGGTAAGCAGCGTGATCACCGGCCTGGGGCGACTAGGCCCTGAACCCTTTGATGCGGCCTTCAATGCCACCCACCTGAAGCGGCGCCTGCAGGGCTCCAGCCGGCCGATCAAGAATGCTTTGCTGGATCAATCGCTGGTGGCGGGCGTGGGCAACATCTACGCCGATGAAAGCCTGTTTGCGGCGGGCATCAGGCCCCACACGCCCAGTGGCCAGGTCGGCAAAGTTGCCCTGGAGCGGCTACACCGGTCCCTGGTAAAAGTGCTCGAGGCCAGCATCGGGGCGGGAGGCACCACCTTCAGCGATTTCCGCGACCTGAGCGGCACCAACGGCAACTACGGAGGCGAGGCTTGGGTGTACCGAAGAACGGGGCAACCCTGCCGGCGCTGCGGATCCCCGATCCAACGGGATCGCCTAGCGGGACGCAGCACCCACTGGTGTGCGAGTTGTCAGGCTTAAAAGGCTCCGATCCCCCATGCTGGTGGGGCTGAGCAAGGCACCGCTACCCCAGCCGAGCCAATACCAATCCATCCAAGCCACCGTGCCGAGCCCTTTCCACAACCGCGGTCCAAGCAGCGAAGCGAGCGTTGAGATCCTGGGCCAGACCCTCAGTCTCACCATGGCGGAGATCCACCGCAGGGGATGGTGCGATGGCACCGGCGGCAACTTCAGCTGCGTGCTGCGGCGAGATCCGCTGGAACTGTTGATGGCGCCCAGCGGCGTCGACAAAGGCAGCGTGCGGCCGGGAGATCTGATCGTGGTGGATGGAAGCGGTGGGGTGATACGGGGTGAGGGGAAGGCCAGCGCCGAAACCCTCCTGCACCTGGAGATCGTGGCCCAGAGCGGGGCCGGAGCTGTGCTCCATACCCACTCCCAAGCGGGCACCCTGCTCTCCCGTTGGCTGGATCCACAAAAACCTCAGGAGCTCGCTGGCGAGGACCAAGAGACTGCATCCGTCGAAATGGCATCGATAGACCATGCATCCACAGAGCCTGCATCCACAGAGCCTGCATCGATAGAGACAGCCTCGGTGGCCTACCTCCACCTCAGTGATCTGGAGATGCTCAAAGGTCTCGCTGGGGTGGGCACGCACCAAACCGTGGTGAAGGTTCCTGTGCTGGCCAACGATCAGGATCTGGCCCGCCTGAGCAAGGTTGCCTCGCCCCATCTGGGGCAGGCACCCCAGGGGCTGTTGATTGCGGGCCATGGGCTCTACGCCTGGGGGAAGGATCTGGGCGAAGCGATACGCCACCTCGAGATCCACGAATTTCTGCTGGAGCAGCACTGGCGCCAGCTGCAGCTGCAGGCCCTCCTCGGCCGCAGAGGCGAAGAAGGGGCACAACGATGAGCCTGGTCTTTGATGGCATCAGCCATGTCCTCCTCGACATCGAAGGCACCACCTGCCCGGTGAGCTTTGTGGCCGCCACCCTTTTCCCCTACGCCGAGAAGCACTTGGGCCATTACCTGATGCGCCATGGTGATGAAGCGGATGTGAAGCAACTGGTGGCCGAAGTGGAAGCCCTCTGGAATGCCGATCCCCACCCAGAGGCCCAAGCCCTTTTCAAGAAGGGCCAAAACAAAGGGGAGCCAGGGCAGCGGCCCTCGGTGGAGGCCTATTTGCAGTGGCTGATCCGAAACGACCGCAAGGTCACGGCCCTGAAGGAACTACAAGGCTGGATCTGGGAGGAGGGGTATGTCAGCGGCGAGCTCAAAGGTCCGCTGTTTGAAGACGTCCCTGAGGCACTGCAGCGATGGCATCAGCAGGGTCTGGTGCTCGCCGTTTACTCATCGGGCTCCGTGGCCGCCCAGCAATTGCTCTATGGACACAGCTCTGCAGGCGATCTGAGGCATCTCTTCAGCCACTGGTTCGACACCCGCACCGGGGCCAAGCAAGACCCCGAAAGTTATCGCCAGATCAGCAATGCCATGCAGACCAAACCGGCTCACATCCTCTTCGTCAGTGATGTCCTGGCCGAACTCGAGGCCGCATCAACCGCAGGACTAAGGCTGTTGTTCAGCAGCCGCTCCGGAAACCCCCATCGCGATGCTGGCCCCTATCCCTCCACCGAGACCTACGCCAACGTCACCATCAACGCCAACTGATAAGGTCCAGACTCTCTGGTCAGAAGCCCGTCACCAACCCTCGAATGGGCACCACCGATCAAAGGGGGCTCCCGCCGTAGGCAAAGCCTTATCCGAAGTTGGCGAGAAAGCTACGCACCCTCCGTCTTGGGTGCAAGGCCAGGGTGACCATGGCACGATCAATGGACCCATGTCCACAAGACGATCTAGGAGAACACTGCTTACTGCATCCGTCCACCCAACGATCCGCTCAAGCCCAAACCCCAAGCCCCCAAGACCCACGGCAGCAGCCCTCAAGCGAAAACAGCC
>JBAXOO010000121.1:0-5667 GCA_037133235.1 Cyanobium sp. ELA507 | reverse complement strand
AGGCGGTCTTCACAGCGCTTGAGGGCGTGGCGGGTGCGCCGCAGCAGGGTGAGTTCGCGGTACTCGAGGAAGTGCTGCAGCATTTGCCGCAGGGTGAGCTGGTGGGGCTGGCCATTCACCAGGGCCAGCAGGATGGCACCGAAATTGCTTTGCAGCGCCGTGCGGCGTTGCAGCTCGGCGAGAACGGTTTCCGGGTTGGCATCGCGGCGAACCTCGATCACCACCCGCATGCCGTCTCGGTCGCTCTCGTCGCGGATGTCGGCGATGCCGCCGATTTTTCCGTCATTCACCTGCTCCGCCAGCTTCTCGATCCAGCCCGCCTTGCTGAGCTGGTAGGGGAGTTCGGTGATCACCACGGCACCGCGCCGGTGGCGGCCCTTGCCCGGCTGCACCTCCTCGATGTGGGCCACGCCTCGCATCGGGATGCTGCCCCGGCCGCTGAGGTAGGTGTCGCGCACGCCGCTGCCGATCAGCACCTCGCCGCCGGTGGGGAAATCGGGGCCGGGCACCAGTACCAGCAACTTCTCATCGCTGAGGTCGGGTTTGCGGATCAGGGCGATCAGGGCATCCACCACCTCGGCGAGGTTGTGGGGTGGAATGCTGGTGGCCATCCCCACGGCGATGCCCGAGCAGCCATTCAGCAGCAGGAAGGGCAGCTGGGCCGGCAGCACGGTGGGCTCCTGCTGGGAGCCGTCGAAGTTGGGGGCGAAATCAACGGTGTCGTTGCCGATTTCATCGAGCATCCCCTCGTTGGCGATTGGCGCCAACCGGGTTTCGGTGTAGCGCATCGCCGCCGGCGGATCGTCGTCGACCGAGCCGAAGTTGCCGTGGCCATCTAGCAGCGGATGGCGGCTGGCGAAGTTCTGCACGAGGCGCACCAGGGCGTCGTAGACCGCCTGGTCGCCATGGGGGTGGTACTTGCCGAGCACATCCCCCACCACCCGGGCGCACTTGCGGTAGGGGCGGTCGGGTGTCAGCCCGAGCTCGTGCATCGCGAAAAGGATGCGGCGCTGCACCGGTTTGAGCCCATCGCGTACATCAGGCAGGGCCCGACCCACGATCACGCTCATCGCGTATTCGAGGTAGGAACGCTGCATCTCCTGATGCAGGGCGATCGGCTCGATCCGCCCTTCGTTCGGATCCTGGTTGGCTCCCCCGGCGCGGTCCTCGGCCATCCGGTGCTCGGCTCAGGGGATCAGGTCGGCGGCCAGCCTACAGATGGTGCCGGGTGGTGGGCTCAGGGGGTGTCGTCGTCCTTTCCCTTGCCGGCATTGGCGTTGGCCCGGTCGACCGTGGGCTTGAGCTCGGGCCTGGCCAGCAGGGTTCGGGTGGCGGCCCGCAGGCGTTCGCCCCAGAGTTGTTCCTTGCGGTAGCTGTCCAGCACGTAGTTGGGTTCGTCGGCCAGAGCCCGTTGGGTGAGCCGCAGGGCCTCCTGCTGTTCGGCGGGTCCGCGGCCGTTGAGGGTGGCGGCCACCGCCAGGCTGGTTTCGGCCGCATCCGGTTTGATCTTCAGCACCTGCCGCCAGCGCTGTAGGGCATCGTCGGGGCGACCTGCCTCAAAAAGCACCAGGCCCTGGTTGTTGATCGCTTCCCAGAAATTCGGTCGCAGTTTCGCCGCCCGCTCGAAGGATTGCAGGGCCGGACCCGGCTGACTGAGCAGCAGCTGGGCGTTGCCGAGGTCGAAGTAGGCCCCGGAGTTGCGGGGGTCGAGTTCCAGGCCCCGGCGCAGCAGGGGCACCGCATCGGCGGGTTTGTTTTTGCGCAGGGCCAGGGAACCTTCGGCGAACCAGATGCCGGCATTGGTGGGATCCAGCTGCTTGGCCTTGGCCAGGGCCTGCAGGGCCTGGTCGGCTTGGCCACTGCGGAGCTGGGCCTCCGCCAGCAGGATCCAGCCGCGGGGATCGGAGGGCAGTAGCCGCACCGTGAGCTCCGCCAGCCGGGCCGCATCCTCCGCCTGGCCGACCCGCAGCAACCGAGCCGCCGCCTGGGCGATGCCCAGCCCAGCCCCCTCCAACTCCTTGGACTGGGGTAGATAGACGTAGGGCACTAGGGCCCTGGCCGCCGGGGCTTCGATCAGTAGGGCAGTGCCGAGCGGGAGGGCAAGGGCAGCCCCCAGCAGCCATGGGGTGGACCAGCGCCCGACCTGTTGCCCAAACCTCGGGCTTTTTTGCTTCCATCTCCATCGCTTCAGCCGCAATCCAGCTCGCTGTCCAAGCACCTGCCGCTGGCTCACGGATTCATAACGAAGACGAACCAGCCTAGGGAGCCGTCTACCCTTTTCCCACCGCTGCTTTTAAGTTTCGGCGCCACATCCAGGGGCGGATGCGCCGCAGGGCTGAAGCCCGCAAGCGGTGATCCCACTCCTCATCACTCCAGCCCAGGGCTTCTTCGGCCTCCAGGTTGAGCAGCCAGGGTCGAGGCTGGAGATCGGGATCGGTGGAGCTCTCCAGGGGCCCCTTGTTCCAGGGGCAGACGTCCTGGCAGATGTCGCAGCCTGCCACCCAGCCCTCCAGGGAGGCCGCGATCGCGGCCGGCAGGGTGGGGTCGCGGTTTTCGATCGTGTGGTAGGCAATGCAGCGGCGAGCATCCACCACGAAGGGTTCCCGGATGGCCTGGGTGGGGCAGGCCTCGATGCAGCGGCTGCAACGGCCGCAGAGGGGTTCGGCCGGGCGGTCGGCGGGAAAGGGCAGGCTGGTGAGCAGGTGACCGAGCAGCAGCCAGGAGCCGCGGCCGCGGTGGATGAGGTTGCCGTGTTTGCCGATCCAGCCGAGCCCGGCCTCCTCCGCCCAGGCCTTGTCGAGGAGGGGGGCGCTGTCGACGCAGGCGCGCCACTTGGTTCCGGGCGCCCTCTCCTCAAGCCAGCGCCCCAGGCTGCGCAGCCGCCCGTCGATCACCCGGTGGTAGTCC
This sequence comes from Cyanobium sp. ELA507, assembly GCA_037133235.1. Classification (GTDB taxonomy): domain Bacteria; phylum Cyanobacteriota; class Cyanobacteriia; order PCC-6307; family Cyanobiaceae; genus Cyanobium. Next base: position 2,760 of record JBAXOO010000121.1, on the reverse strand, counting down.
CGGCCCCAGCCGTAGCGGGCCACCGCCAGAGTGCCTGGCCGTCGCTGCTGCGCCACGTAATAGGGCAGGCCCACGGCCAGCAGGCTGCGCACCCCGGGCAAGAGGCTTTCCACGGCGGCGCGGCGGGGATCGGCCATCCAGCCCATGCCGGCCTGCTGGCCGGCCGCCAGCCAGCGGTCCAGGGCCGCCGTTCGCAGGGCCAGGGTCGGTCCGCCCGGGACGGCCGCGATCCCCACTGGGTCGAAACCCAACCGCCCGGCCTCCTGCCGCAACCCTTCCGCCAGGGCCTGGAGCGCCGCTGGGTTTGGGCCATCGGCCCAGGGTCGGGAGGGGGCGGATGGTGGTTTCAAGCGATGTCGGTAAAGTCGCCCACAGTTCCTGTCTATCGCGTGGTCCTCTCCTCTTCGTCCCGTTTCAGCCCCCTGTTGCGCTGGATCGGGATCACCCTGGTGGTGCTCCTCCTGCTCCAGCTGCTCTCGGTGCTCACCCTGTGGGACTGGGGTTCGGAGGCCTTCCGCCAGTTGGTGGTGGAGCGACTGGTTCAGCAGTCTCCGATGGCCCTGGTGGGTCTGGTGCTGATGTACCTCTCGTCCCGCATTGAGGACAACACCGACAGCCGCACCCCGGTGCTTTGGACCGTCTGCGTGCTCAGCGGCCTGCTGGCGGTGCTGCTCACCGCCGCCCTGCCGATCGCCTTTGGTGGCGACAAGATCCTCCAGGACCAGGCCGATCAGCAACTCGCCGCCAAGAAGGGTCAGCTTGAAATGGCCCGCCAGCAGAGCAAGGAGCCAGCCGTGGTGCAGCAGCTGATCAAGCAGGCCGAGGCCAGCGGTCAGGTGCCCGCCACCGCCTCCGAAGCCCAGAAGACCCAGGCGGCCCGCAGCTTCATCGACCGTCAACTGCAGCAGATGGAGGACCAGTTCAAGCAGGCGGAACAGACCAGCAAGGTGGCCCTCAACCAGCGGCGCTTCGGCGGATCCGGTGGTGCCATCGCCTTGATTGTGGCGTTCACGATCCTTTGCCTGGGCAGCGTTCTGTAGCTCGAGCCCCCGGGTGGTTAGCGTTGGAGTCCAGAACCCGTACCACGTTCCTTGGATTCCTCCAGTCCACGACCGGATCAGCCCCTGGGTAATCGGTTGCAGCAGGACCTGAAGAACGACTTGATCGCCGGGCTGCTGGTGGTCATTCCCTTGGCCACCACCATTTGGCTGGCCACCACGGTGAGTCGCTTCGTTCTGGCGTTTCTGACGTCCATCCCCAAGCAGCTCAATCCGTTCAACACCCTCAATCCGCTTCTGCAGGAGCTGATCAACCTTGGGGTGGGCCTGCTGGTGCCCCTGTTGGGCATCCTGCTGATCGGCCTGATGGCCCGCAACATTGTGGGCCGTTGGTTGCTTGAGTTTGGTGAGGGCACCCTGCTGCGGATTCCGCTGGCGGGCTCGGTTTACAAAACCCTCAAGCAACTGCTGGAAACCGTTCTGCGGGATAACTCCACCCGCTTCCGCCGGGTGGTTTTGGTGGAGTATCCCCGCGAAGGTCTCTTTGCGATCGGCTTCGTGACCGGCGCCATCGGCACGGCGGTGCAGGCCGGGTTCCCGGAGACCATGCTCAGCGTCTTCATCCCCACGGCCCCCAACCCCACCACCGGCTGGTATGCCGTGGTGCCGGAGGCTTCCGTCCGCGACGTGCAGATCAGTGTGGAGGACGCCTTCCGCACGATCATCTCGGCCGGCATCGTCAGTCCCGACGAGCGCACACCCGCCTCGAACCGCAGTTTTTCCAGCCTGCTGGCCCAGTTGCGGGCACCCCAGTACTCCTGATCCAGCCCTGATGCAGAGTCGCACCCTCTCCCGTGAGCTGGCCCTGCTCGTCCTCGGCCAGATCCCCGATCGCGGTCCGTTGGTGGGGCCCGAGCCCGGCACCCCCCTGGAAACCGTGTTGCTGCAGGCCCTCGCCAGCCTCGGCCAGCATGTGCGCGAAGCCCTTGACCTCTCCGCCGAAGATCTTCGCCAGGCCCAGCAGGATCTGCTCGACAGTGAGCTGCAGGAGGCCGGCGCCGAAAGCTTGCCCCGGGTGCGCCAGCACCTCCAGGATGGCCTGGGCCGGGCTGAGCAGGCCCTGAACCGTCTTTCCGCCAGCCTCGAGTTGCCCCGCCTGCTGCTCCTGGCCGATCAGGAGGCGGTGCGGCGCGATGCCCTCGCCCGGGCCGCTGCCGTACTGCGCGATCGGGCTGCCATCGATGCCCGCCTTGATGGGGTGATGGAAGGGTGGCGTCTCGCCCGCCTGCCCCGGATCGACCGCGACATCCTGCGGCTGGCGGTGGTTGACTTGGGGCCCTTTGCTACCCCGCCGGCCGTGGCCTGCAACGAGGCCGTGGAGTTGGCCAACCGCTACAGCGATGAGCAGGGTCGCCGCATGATCAATGGCGTGCTGCGCCGCTTCACCACGGCGAAGGTTTAAGTCGATGGTTTTTGATTGGTTCAAGCGCGGTGCGGCCAATCCTGAGCCCACCCCCAGTCCGCTCCTCGAACCAGCGGAACCCCCTGTTGGTGCTGATTCGGCAGGCGCATTAGGGGCCGATGCTCCGGTCGCCACTCCCGTTGAGCCGGACCCCCCGGCTGAGGTGACTCCCTCGGCCGCTGGGGTCGCCCCGACACCCGAAACTGTTGGATCGGGCGTCGATGAGGATGCCCTTGCCTGGGCCCGGCAGGCCTATGCCCGGCTCAAGGCCCAGCAGGAGGCCGCTGCTGCCCCTGCCGC
>JBAXOO010000120.1:0-5724 GCA_037133235.1 Cyanobium sp. ELA507 | reverse complement strand
TCCTTAAAGGGGGGGCCCAGCCTTCAGCCCAGGTGGGTGGCCACCAGATCCGGCAGGGAGCCCTGGGGCCGCGGTCCGAGCTGGGTCACCACCTGACCGGCGCAGAGGGAACCCAGGCGACCGCAGTGCTCCAGGTCGGCGCCCTGGGTGTAGCCGTAGAGGAAGCCGGCTGCATAGAGATCTCCTGCACCGGTGGTGTCGACCAAATCGCCCAAATGGAAGGGTGGGATGGCCAGGGTGTCGCCGCCGCTGAGGACCAGCGAGCCCTTTTCACTGCGGGTGAGGGCCGCGACGCGGCAACGGCCACGCACCTGCTCGGCCGCGGCCTCAAAGCTGTCGCTCTCGTAGAGGGAGCAGATCTCCATCTCGTTGGCGAAGAGCACATCCACATGGCCATCCACCAGCTCCTGGAAACTCTGGCGGTGCCGGTCTACGCAGAAGGCATCGGAAAGGGAAAGGGCCACCTGGCCGCCGCTCTCGCGCATCACCTGGGCAGCGGCAATGAAGGCCCGCTTGGCCTCTTCGCTATCCCAAAGGTAGCCCTCGAGGTAAAGCACTTTGGCCTGACGCACTAAAGCCAGATCCAGGTCGGCCGGATCGAGACCGACCGAGGCCCCCAGGTAGGTGCACATGGTGCGCTGGGCATCCGGGGTCACCAGGATCAGGCAGCGGGCCGTGGAGGGGCCACTAACAGCGGCGGGGGTTTCAAAGTGGGCCCCCACGGAGCGGATGTCGTGGGCAAAGATCGCCCCGAGTTGGTCGTTGCGCACCCGGCCAATGAAGCCGGCCCGTCCCCCCAGCTGGGCGATGCCGGCGAGGGTGTTGGCAGCCGACCCACCGGAGGTTTCCAGCCCCGGACCCACACTCGCGTAGAGGCGTTCGGCCTGGTGCTCATCCACCAGGGCCATGGTGCCTTTGGTGAGGCCGTGGTCGGCCAGGAAGGCGTCATCGGCCTGCACCAGCACATCAACGATGGCGTTGCCGATGCCGACCACATCCAGGGTCTTGGCGGAGGAGGTCACGGAAGTCAGGGTGTAGGGGTGATGGGGGAGTGGTTGGAGCGCGGGCTGGCGCCCCGGGAGCCGGATCAGACGTTGAGCAGGGCCCGCTTCGGTCCGTGGATCGGATCCTCCACGACGATCGTCTGGTCCCGTTGGGCGCCGAGCGACACGATGGCAATCGGCACCTCCATCAGCTCGGCCAGGGAGCGCAGATAGGCGCGGGCCGTGGCAGGTAGATCCTCAAGGGCGCGGCAGTCTGCGGTGGAGCACATCCAGCCGGGGTGGGTCTCGTAGATCGGCCGGCAACGGGCGAAATCCTCAGCGCTGCTTGGGAAGTATTCGATCCGCTCGCCATCCAGCTCGTAGGCCACACACACCTGAATGGCATCGAGTTCATCGAGCACATCCAGCTTGGTGATGGCCAGGCAATCGAGGCCATTGACCTGCACGGCATAACGACCGATCACCCCGTCAAACCAGCCACAGCGGCGGCGGCGGCCGGTGGTGGTTCCGTACTCGCCACCGCGGTCGCAGAGGTGGTCGTTGAGGCTGCCTTCCAGTTCCGTAGGGAAGGGCCCCTCGCCGACGCGGGTGGTGTAGGCCTTGGCAACCCCGATCACGCGGTCGATCAACGTCGGCCCCACGCCGGCGCCGATGCAGGCGCCGCCGGAGACGGGGTTGGAGGAGGTGACGTAGGGGTAGGTGCCGTGGTCGAGGTCGAGCAGGGTGCCCTGGGCCCCCTCGAAGAGAATGTTCTGGCGGGCCCGGGCGGCCTGGTGGATGGTGCGGGTGCAGTCCACCACGTGGCGAGCCAGGCGCTGGCCGTAGCCGGTGTATTCGGCGATCACGGCCTCAGGATCGAGGGGATCGAGGCCATAGACCTTCTGGAGCAGGTCGTTCTTTTCGGACAGGGGACCCAGCAGACGATCCCGCAGCCGATCCGCATCGAGCAGGTCGATCACCCGGATCCCATTGCGCTCGGCCTTATCGGCATAGGTGGGGCCGATGCCCCGGCCGGTGGTGCCGATGCGACGGTCGCCCCGGCGCTGCTCCATCGCCTGGTCCAACAGGCGGTGGTAGGGCATGGTCACGTGGGCGGTGCCGGCCAGCTTCAGTCCCGAAACATCAATGCCGTACTCGATCAACATGTCGAGTTCGCCGAGCATCACCTTGGGATCCACCACGGTGCCGGAGCCAATCAGGCAGGTGGTATCGGGATAGAGAATCCCCGATGGAATCAGGTGGAGCTTGAGAACACGCTCACCAACGACGATCGTGTGGCCGGCATTAACACCGCCTTGGTAGCGCACCACCACATCGGCGGAGCGGCTTAGCAGATCAGTGATCTTGCCCTTTCCCTCGTCGCCCCACTGCGCACCGATGACGACAACGTTGGCCAAGGACACAGCGGCCCGAAGCCGCTTGGAAGCACAATCAGAGAGCTTCTCAGACCGACGGCCCCTCCGTCAAAGGGCTGGGCCAGGTGGCTGGGTTAGCGGATCAGCCCAGGCACTGCTGGGGCTGGCGCCTTGGGCGGCCGATGACTGATCAGCCGCCGCGCACCACGTTGGTTTCGGCGCGCTTGAGTTCCTTCTCCAGCCGGCTGCGCAGGGAGTCGGGCAGGGGGCGGTTGGCGTAGTTGGTGTAATGGCCCGCCAGGGAGTTGAGAGCGGTCTGCATGGTGGTGAACGAACCCAGACCGTTGACATCACGGCGGGGCCTGTAGCGGGCCATGTAGCTGTTGATCAGCTGGCGCGCCTGGGCCTCGGCCTCCGGGTGACCGGGATCGTCCTGGGGAACGGCGATGATGCCCATCAGGCTGGTGGCCACGCTCACGGTGTCGTCGACGTAGTTACCGGTGAGACCGCCGCTTGATCCAGAGCAGGCGGTGAGCCCAATGCAGAGGCAGAGCCCCAGGGCCAGCAGGGGCCGCAGGGCCATCGCCATCCAGGCGGAGCGAAGCCTGGCGACCCAGGCGGAGACGCGTGGCAGGAGGGCGGCCATGGACGTCGATGCGAATCCATCGATCTTACGGGCCGCCCGGAGGACGGCCCTGGGCAGCCCAGTCCGCCCGCCGGGGGGTTGTCAGGCCGGGAACTCCAGCCCGTCTCGGGCGGCGGCAATCGTGGCGATCAACTGCTGGAGGGCCTCCTCCACCGGCAGGTCCTGACGCTGGCCATCACCGCGGCAGACCAACTCCACCAGCCCTTGGGCCGCCCCCCGGCCGACCACCAGGCGCCAAGGGATGCCGATCAGGTCGGCATCCTTGAACTTCACACCGGCCCGTTCGTCGCGGTCGTCAAGGAGGGCGTCGATGCCGGCGGAGCGGAGCCGCTGGTAAAGCTGCTCCGCCAGCGAAACCTGGCCCGGATCCTGGGCACTGGCGCTCACCACGATCACCTCGAAGGGGGCAATCGCCACTGGCCAACGCAGGCCGTTGCCGTCGTGGTTTTGCTCCACCGCGGCTTGGGCCAGCCGCGACACGCCAATGCCGTAGCAACCCATCCAGAGGCTTTCCTCCTGGCCGGCCTCGTTGGTGAAACGGGCCTCGAGGGCTTCGGAATATTTGCGGCCCAGCTGGAAGATGTGGCCCACCTCGATGCCCCGCACCGCCGTGAGGGCTTGGCTCGGGTCGTGGTGGCAGCGGTCCCCCGGCTGGGCGGCGCGCAAGTCCACAATCTCCGGCTGCAACTTCAGACCCTGCCAGCTGGCGCCGACCCGGTGGCTGCCAACCTGGTTGGCGCCGCAGACAAAGGCCACCAGTTCGGCGGCGGTGGAGTCGGTGAGACGCAGGAATGCCGCCGACCACCGCGGAGATGCAGCCGCGGCGCCCGCAGGGGCCACCCGGGCTTGGCTCTCGCCGACCACGACAGAATCCTTGGTCTGGGCCAGAAGCGAATCGGGCAGGTCCGGGCCGAGGTAGCCCATGGGGATGGGGGCGAGATCCAGGGCGAGCCCTTCGCTGCGCCGCAGCTCGGCAACCAGCTCCGAACTGAGGGGATCAACGTTCAGTAGGGCACCATGGCTTTCCGCCAGTCGGGCCGACACGGCGTTGGCGAGCTTCACGTCGTTCAGCTGCTGGTCGCCCCGCAGGCTGATCAGCAGGGGCTGCCGGTGGCCATCCTCAAATCTGGCCAGAAGCAGCAGCACCTTCACCACCTGGCTGGGATCGAACCCGTGGGCTGTGGTGAGCTGCTCGATCGTGGTTTGCCCCGGGGTGGCCAGGGGCTCACCAGCACCGCCATCGCGGCTTCCCCCCGGCAGTGGGAGGGGGTCGGAGGGGATCGCCACAGCCCGCTCCTGATTGGCGGCATAGCTGCCGTCAGGGCTGGTGAGGATCAGGTCTTCGCCGGCATCAGCGGTGACCATGAATTCCTGGCTGGCGGAGCCGCCGATCGCACCGCTGTCGGCCTCAACGGCCACGCAACGCAGACCACAGCGCTGGAAGATGCGGCGATAGGCGCCGTCCATGGCCGCGTAGGTCTGGCGGAGGGAGGCCTCGTCGGCATGGAAGGAGTAGGCATCCTTCATGATGAATTCCCTACCCCGCATCAGGCCGAAGCGCGGCCGGATCTCATCGCGGAATTTGGTCTGGATCTGATAAAGATTCACCGGCAGCTGCCGGTAGGATCGCAGCAGGTCGGCCGCCAGGGCGGTGATCACCTCTTCATGGGTGGGGCCGAGCCCCAGCTCGCGGCCCTGGCGGTCGGTGAGGTGAAACATGATCCCCTCCCCGGCGGTGTAGCCCGCCCAGCGGCCACTGCGCTGCCAGAGGTCGGCGGGCTGGAGCTGGGGGAGCAGGGTCTCCAGGGCCCCGGTGGCATCCATCTCCTGGCGAACGATCGCTGAGATTTTCTGGAGCACGCGCCAAAGTAGGGGCAAATAGGCGTAGATGCCGGAGCCGATGCGGCGGATGTAGCCGGCCCGCAGCAGCAGCTTGTGGGATGGGATCTCAGCCTCGGCCGGGTCATCGCGAAGCGTCACCAGCAGGAGGCGGGAGACGCGCATGGCCGGCAGCAAAAGGAGGTTGGGGCCGGACCCTATCACCGCCCAGCCGGGGGCCCCGGGGGTGGAGCGGAAAGCACAGACCGGCGCCGAAAACCTCTGCTAGGTTCCCAAGCTCGATCCAAGCCGTCGCAGGGCTGTCTCATGTTTTCCCCGTCCGGTCCGGCGCCTTCAGGAGCCCAGGGCCACCCCGGCCCCGACCCTGTGGTGGCTGATCGCTCGACGGGCCTAGGCCTTGGATCGGTAGCCGAGGGGACGACTGGGGCCGAGGGCCAGGCGCTGATCCCCATCGATGAGGTGCAAAAGGCGCTCAACCGTTCCCGGGCTTCGGTGTATCGCTACACCAACACCGACCCCCGCAACCTCAACCCCGCCTTCAACCCCCGCAAGCTCAACCCCGAATACCGCAGCGACCAGAAAGAAGCCCTGCTTTTCCATCCCAACGAAGTCGCCCGCTTCGCCCGAGATGTGCTGCGCATCAAAGAAGTCACCGTGGAGGTGCTCAATTCCCCCTCCACAGCCACCCAGCAGCTGCTGGGCGCGATTCTCGAGGAGCTCAAGGCAATCCGCCTGCGCCTGGATGCCATCGACGGTGCTCCAGCCAACCTGGCGGCCCATCGCCAGCAGCACAACCAATCCCGGCCGGCGGCCTGATCCCATTCGGGGCTTTTGATGCCAGACTGAAACGATCGCCACCTTTGCTGGCCCTCCCTGAGCC
>JBAXOO010000119.1:0-5737 GCA_037133235.1 Cyanobium sp. ELA507 | reverse complement strand
CGCGGCAGATCCTGGCGGACGTGCTCACCGGGCAACAGCAGCAGCGGCACCAACCAGAACGGCTGATCAAAGGGCGGAAGGTCGGCAGGCCGTGGATCCGTCAGGGCCCGCAACAACACCGGGGCGCCCCTGCTTCGCTGGAGTTCGGTGGCCAGAGCCTGGAGCTCGGCCGGAATCTCGCCGTTGGCCCGGCCATGCACCAGGAGCACCAGGGGGCAGGACCCCCGTTCCGCTCGGACCGGAACAGGCAGGGCAGCGGAGGGATCGGACATGGCCGCTGCTGGAGGGGGGGAATGGGCCCATGATCGGCACGGCCAGTTTGCGCCGCGTCGAGCCCTGCCATGCTGCCGAACCCAGAAGCGGATGGGCCAATCGCGGCGCGGCGGGCCCGGCGGGAAGACGCCCAAGGGGCCGAGGCGCTCCGCTTCCGCAGGCTGCTTGCCGCCCTCGGCAGCGGTGAACGCACCGGCCGCAACCTGAGCCGCGAAGAGGCCGGCGAAGCCCTCGACCTCCTGCTGGGCGGCAGGGTGGACCCAGCCGCGGCGGGCGCCTTCCTGATCGCCCACCGGATGCGGCGGCCCCAGGCCCAGGAACTGGCCGGCATGGTGGAGAGCTACCGCCGCAACGGCCCCCAGCTCGATCCGGGCGGGCGGCACACCCTGGCCTTCGGCACCCCCTTCGACGGCCGCACCCGCACCGCGCCGATCCTGCCGCTGACGGCACTGCTCCTGGCCGCAGCCGGGCTCGGGGTGGTGCTGCAGGGGGGCGATCCGATGCCGGTGAAGTACGGCCTCACCCAGGCGGAGGCCCTGGCGGGCCTGGGACTCGACCTGGCCCGCCTGCGGTGGCCGCAGGTGCAGGAGCTGTTCGGGCGCCATGGCCTGGCCCTGCTGCACCAACCGCGCCACTTCCCCGCCGCTGAACGGCTGGTGCCCTTACGCGTTGCGATCGGCAAACGCCCCCCCATCGCCACCCTCGAACTCCTCTGGAGCTGCGCCCAGCCGGCAGCCGTGCAGGTGAGCGGGTTCGTGCACGCCCCCACCGAAGCCCTCTGCCACGAAGTCCTGGAGGCGACGGGGGTGGTGGAGGGCATCACCGTGAAGGGGTTGGAGGGGGGCGTGGATCTCCCCACCAGCCGGGTGGCGATCGCGGCCCATCGCAGGGGATCCCACCAAGAGCGCCTGCTGCTCCAGGCCCGCGACCACGGACTGCGAACAGAGGACGTGGAACTCACCACCCTGGCGACCTGGTGCGACCAGGCCGGCGCCGCCCTGGTGGGCGACGGACCGTTGCTGGCAGGGCTGCTTTGGAACGGGGGCTTCTATCTCTGGCGCGCTGGCTTAGCGCCGGACCTGGGGGCCGGCCTGGCCATGGCGGAACGGTTGGTGCGGGACGGCAGGGTGGAGGCATGGCGCCGCAGCCTTAACCAGGAGCTGCAGGCCGCTGGTCCCAGCTAGGCCAACGGCAGGACGATCCCCCTGGACTGGGGTGGGAAAAGGATCCGAAGTCTTGGCGCGGGGATCGGTCGTCCACACCATTCGCTGCTTCCCGCCTTAGCACGAGATGCTGCAAACTGAGGCTCAGCCATTAGGTCAGGGCAGGAGCGGGAACGATGTTTAACGATCCCGATCCGCGCGAAGCCGGCCTCATCCTGCAGGGCATTGGCCTCGCCCTGATCATTGTGTACGCCGTGACGGTGACCTCGGTCTCCCTGCCCCTGGCGCCCCTTCAACCGCAGTGGATCGAGCGGGTGGGCGGCAGCCTGCGGGGTGGCGCCAGTTTCCCGTTGGTGGGGGCCGGCCTGATGGTGGTCGCGGAAATGCTGGACCCGGGATCCTGGCGCCTGGCCCGGAGGGTGGGCCGGATCCGCAGACTCGCCATCTGGGCAGCCCTGGGTTTCGTGATGCTGATCCCACTGCAAAGCGCCGCGGGCGTGAACGTCCTGCTCAAACAGAAGCGCCAGGACCTCGCTGTGGTGAAAACCATGGAGGACGTCTTTGAGGAGATCCGCGTTGCCGATGATGAAGTCAGCCTTAAGCAGGCCATTGCCCGGGTGCCAGGCGCTCCACCCACCCTTCCCCAGCATTTCCGCGACCCGCTGCCGAAGGTGAAGGAGCAGCTGCTCGGCGAGCTCAACCCCCAGCTGCAGAACCTCAACCAAAGCTTCGAGATCCAGCAGGGGGAGCGGTGGCGGACCTGGACCCAGGGCGCCTTGAAGGACGCCCTGGTGAACCTGCTTTTCTCGATGGCCTTCTTGGTGGTCGCCCAACCCAGCTTCATCGGGCGCTTCCTTTGGGATGCCGAATCGATGGAACAAACAACGGCGGAGCCGCAAAACCTGGAGGGCCCGCCAGGTGAAGCCAACCTATTGAGCCGCGGGACCCTGCAGGGCCCCAGCCGCGCCCCAGGCCGGGAAGCTTCCCCCCTCCGACCAGCCCGGGGCAAGGGATTGAGGAGATCCGCACCCACAGAGGCACCTACAAGCAGAGTACATTGGATGTATGTATCCATGGTCTGCTCCGCCCTGGCCCGCTCCCTCCCCCTGAAGATCGCCGCCCTGGCGCTCCTCACCGGAGCGGTGCTGCAGCCCGGTGCCGCCCGGGCACTCTGCATGGGCGGCGATGCAGGCACCAACTGCGCCTCCTTCAATCCCAGCACCAGCTCGGCAGCCGAGACCTTTGGCTATGCCGATAGCAACCTCGCCACCAACCAATTCTTCAAGCTGAGCCTCAGCTACGCCGGCGCCAACCCGGTCACGGTGAGCAGCGTGGCCTACTCCCTCAACAACGGAATCAACTGGACGGCCTACAACAGCGGCACCCTCAGCTCCGGCACCAACGGCAGCTTTGGTACAGCTGGCGCAGAGGTTTCTTCGAGCACCCCCTTCGGCACCAACCAACTGCGCTTCCGCTTCACCATCCCCTCCGGCGTTCCCCTCAATACCGCCACCGCACCGGCCAATAATTCTCTGCTCACCCTCAAGCTGGTGGCTGGTGACAACTCGGGACCAACTGGAAACATCACCACCGCCACCCGGACCCTCGCCCCCACTCCTGGTGCCCCCGGCCCGGTGCCTCTGCTGGGCGCCGCCGTAGCCCTGCGGTTCTCCCGCAGGCTGCGGAGCCGAATCCGCCGCTCGGCCTGAATTTAGGCGGGCGCGGGGCCCGCGGCCACGATGGCTGGCCTCCGATGGCTCAGGACCGCCGCTCCTCCCTTCGCATCCAACTGATCCAATCGGCGGAGATCTGCTTGGGGCAGGCCGCTTCGCACTCCAGGTGGTTGCTGCAGCCCCCGAACCCCTCAGCCGCCATGCGGGTGGTCATGGCCTGCACCCGGCTGGTGCGCTCCGGCTGCCCCTGGGGCAGCTGGGCCAGATGGGCGAGCTTGGCCGCCACGAACAGGCTGGCGGAGGCATTGCGGCAGCTGGCCACGCAGGCCCCGCAGCCGATGCAGGTGGCGGTGTCGAAGGCGCTGGTGGCCTCCTGCTTGCCGATCAAGAAGGTGTTGGCCTCGGGGGCGTTGCCGGTGTTGACCGAGCAGTAACCACCGGCCGCGATGATCCGATCGAAGCCACTGCGGTCGACCCGCAGATCCTGAAGGGGCGGAAAGGCCCGGGCCCGCCAGGGTTCAAGCACCAGGGTGTCGCCATCGCGGAAGCGGCGCAGGTAGAGCTGGCACACCGTGGTGGCCTCCTGGGGCCCATGGGCCTGGCCATTGACCAGGAAGCCGCAGGAGCCGCAGATGCCTTCGCGGCAATCGTGCTCAAACCCCACCGGCCGCTGGCCCGCCGCCACCAACCGTTCATTGAGGAGGTCGAGGGCCTCGAGCAGCGAAAGATCGGTGGAAAGGTCGTCCAGCCGATGGGTCTCGAAGGCGCCGCCCTGGTCCGGGCCTGCCTGGCGCCACACCTTGAGGGTGAGGGTGATGCGGCGGGGCTGGGACGGGGTGGTCATCGGGACGCAAGTGGTACGGCGGAGCACGGAAGCGGCATCGTCAGCAGCGGCAGGTTTATCGGTAATTGCGCTGGCTTGGCGCCATCGCGGTGAACAGCAACGGTTCGGTGTGGCGCTGCGGCAACGCCCCCTCCCGGTACTCCCAGGCGGCGATGTGGGCGAAGCGTTCGTCATCGCGGCGGGCCTCCCCCTCGGCCGTCTGGAACTCCTCGCGGAAATGGGCGCCGCAGGATTCCTGCCTGGCCAAGGCATCGCGCAGCATCAGATCGGCCAGGCCAAGAAAATCCTCCAGCCGCAGCGCCTTCTCCAGCTCCCCATCCGGCCCCGGGCCGTGGTCCGGAACGCGCACCTCCTCGCGGTACAGCTGCCGCAACTTCGCCACTTCAGCGAGACCGCGCTCCAGCTCCGGCGCGCTGCGGCTGATGCCACAGACCTCGATCATCAGCAGCCCCAGCTTCCGGTGCACCGCTGTGGCGCTGCGCCCTGGGAGCCGCTGGCCCGGTGCGGGCCGCAGGGCGGCGATGCGGGCCTGGCAGGCGGCCACCGCCGCCCGGCAGGCGGGATGGTCTGCGGTGACCTCCGGCTGGGGCGATCCCGCCAACCAGGCCGTGACCATGGCCGGGGCAATGAAATAGCCATCGGCCAGGCCCTGCATCAGGGCGCTGGCCCCGAGCCGATTAGCACCGTGCTCGGAGAAGTTGGCCTCCCCGAGTACAAACAGCCCCGGAATCGTGCTCATCAGGTGGTAATCCACCCAGAGCCCCCCCATCGTGTAGTGGGGTGCGGGATAGATCCGCATCGGCACGGCGGTGGGATCGTCGCCCGTGATCCGCCCATACATCTCCAGCAGGTTGCCGTAGCGGGCCTCAATCGCCGGCTTGCCATCGCGGGCGATCGCTTCGGCCAGATCGAGGTACACCGATCGTCCCCCCACCCCCACGCCACGGCCCTCCAGGCAGAGCTCCCGGGCCCGACGGGAGGCCACATCGCGGGGCACCATGTTGCCGTAGGTGGGGTATTGGCGCTCCAGGAAGTAATCGCGCTGCGCCTCGGGAATCGCCGCCGCCGGACGGCCATCGCCCGGTTGCGCGGGCAGCCAGACGCGGCCGTCGTTGCGCAGGCTCTCGCTCATCAAGGTGAGCTTGCTCTGCCAGGTGTCGCCGGCGGGGATGCAGGTGGGGTGGAGCTGGGTGAAGCAGGGGTTGGCGAAGCAGGCCCCCTGCAGGTGGGCCCGCCAGATGGCACTGGCGTTGCTCTTCACCGCATTGGTGGAGAGATAAAACACATTCGAATAACCGCCGCTGGCCAGCAGCACGGCGTGGGCCGTGAAGGTTTCCAGGGCGCCGCTCAGGCCATGGCGGCACACCACGCCCCGCGCCACCCCATCCACGCAGATCAGCTCCACCATCTCGCGCCGGGTGAAGAGCTCCACCCGACCCGCCGCCACCTGCCGCATCAGCGCCTGGTAGGCGCCATACAGCAGTTGCTGACCGGTCTGGCCGCGGGCGTAGAAGGTGCGGCTCACCAGGGCGCCGCCGAAGCTGCGGTTGGCCAGGGTGCCGCCGTAGTCCCGGGCGAAGGGCACCCCCTGGGCCACGCACTGGTCGATGATCGCGCCGCTGATCTCCGCCAGCCGGTGACAGCCGGCCTCCCGGGCGCGGAAGTCTCCGCCCTTCACCGTGTCGCGGAAGAGGCGATCGATGCTGTCGCCATCGCCGGCGTAGTTCTTGGCGGCGTTGATGCCCCCCTGGGCCGCCACGGAATGGGCCCGCCGCGGGCTGTCG
>JBAXOO010000118.1:0-5764 GCA_037133235.1 Cyanobium sp. ELA507 | reverse complement strand
CCGGACCGGGCCGGCGTGGACAGCTTCGAGGTCACCCCCGGCAGCCTGGCGGAAAAGCCCGCACGGGCGATCACCGTTCTGGTGATTGGCCTCGACGCCGACAAGCTCGGCGAAACCCCCAACAAGGCGGCCCCGGGCGGCCCCCCCAATGCCGATGCCCTGCTGCTGGTGCGGGTCAACCCGAAGGGCCCGCTGCAGCTGCTCAACCTCCCCACCGAGGTGGCGGTGAACCTGCCCGGCCAGCCGCGCCCCGTGGCCCTCGGCAGCCTCTATGGGCGCGGTGGGGTGGCCCTCACCGCCGATGGGGTGCGGGAGCTGGTGGGTCTGGAGCCACCCCGGCCCGACCGCTTCCTGGTGGTGCCCCGCTCGGCCCTGCGCACCATTGTCGATGCGGTTGGGGGGCTGGAGATCAGCCCTCCCCGGGTGATGCGTTACCAAGACAAGGCCCAGAAGTACACGATCGATCTCCAGAGCGGCCTGCAGCGGCTCGATGGCAAGCAGGTGGAGCAATTGGCCCGGTTCCGAGAACCCGGCTACGGCGATTCGGGCCGGCGCCAGGATCACCAGCTGGTCGAAACCAGCCTGAGGGAGCGCCTAGCCCGCCCCGAACAACTGCTGCAGCTGCCGGGCTTGCTCACCACGCTGCAGGGTCAGGTGGAGACCAACCTCACCGGTCGCGAGAGCCTCAGCCTGCTGGCCGCTGGCCTCGATGACCACCGGCCGATCCAGTTCGCCACCCTGCCCCTCAAGCCAGCCCAAAAGGAGAACGGCGGCCTGCGCCAGCTCGACCTCCCCCCCGATCGGCCCGTCTGGCGGGCCCCCTAAGGTTGGCTGGAGGCCCTGGCATGCTCGCTTAGGCAAGCTGTTCGATCAGCCGCCGCCAGCGCCTTGCCAGGGCCACCAGCAGCATCCCCTCCTGCTCGGTTGGGCAGGGGCCCGTTGGAGGCTCCACCGCGAGGGGATCGAGCCATCCAAGCCAGGGGAGGCCATCGCGGCGGCGGCGCTCGCCATCCCAAGGGCCACCCCACTGGATCAACCCCACCAGGGGAACCCCCCAGCGCTCCAGCAGGGCCGTGGCGGCGGCCGGCAGTCCGGTGGCCAGCTGGGGAGCTTCCACCACCAACACGGTGGGTTGCCGCCAGGCCCCCAGGGCTTCGGCCCAGCTGCCGTCGTCGAGGGGGAGCCCCGGATCGAGGGGGAGGGGGGCCAGCCAGCCGCCCGGCTGCCCCAGCAGCTCCGCCAGGGCGATCTCAGGTCTTTCGATGGTGGCGATCGGGCAGGTGCCCAGGCCGGTGAGCTGTGCCAGGCGGCTGGCCACGGCCGGCAGCAGCTGGGCGGGGCCGCCGGGGGCGTCGTTGGAGCCAAGGGCCACCAGGACCAGCCGCGGCAGGGGTGCCCTGGAGCCCGCTGCGATTTCCGCCGCTGGGCCGAAGGCCTGGAAGCTGGACGGGGAGATGGGTGCGGCCAAGGGAAGGTTCTCTGAAAGCGGCCAGCGGGCCCTCACGCTTCTACCATCGGAGCTGCGCCGCTGCGACCGCGACCGCCGTGACCACTTCCTCGACTGCAGAACGGGTGGACTCGGCCGGCAGCCACCGCTCACCGGCCTTTGATACCCGCCGGCTGCGGTTGTTCAGCGGCAACTCCAACCCCGAGCTGGCCCGGGAGATCGGCGCCTACCTCGGCATTGCCGATGGCCCCAGGGTGATCAAGCGCTTCGCCGATGGCGAGCTCTACATCCAGATCCAGGAATCGATCCGCGGCTGTGATGTGTTCCTGGTTCAGCCCACCTGTGCCCCGGTCAACGACCATTTGATGGAGTTGATGATCATGGTGGATGCCTGCCGCCGGGCTTCTGCCCGCCAGGTCACCGCCGTGGTCCCCTATTACGGCTATGCCCGCGCCGACCGCAAAACCGCCGGTCGGGAGTCGATCACCGCCAAGTTGGTGGCCAACCTGCTGGTCAAATCAGGGGTGGATCGGGTGCTGGCCATGGACCTCCATTCCTCTCAGATCCAGGGTTATTTCGATATTCCCTGCGACCACATCTACGGCTCGCCGGTGTTGGTGGATTACCTCGGCACCCGTGATCTCGGTGAGCTGGTGGTGGTCTCGCCGGATGTGGGGGGCGTGGCCCGGGCAAGGGCCTTCGCCAAGCAGATGAATGATGCTCCGCTCGCCATCATCGACAAACGTCGTTCCGGCCACAACGTGGCCGAAAGCCTCACCGTGATTGGCGATGTGGTGGGTCGAACGGCGATCCTGATCGACGACATGATTGATACCGGTGGCACCATCTGCCAGGGGGCCAAGCTGCTGAGGGCCAAGGGCGCCGCCCGGGTCCTCGCCTGTGCCACCCATGCGGTCTTTTCCCCGCCAGCCGTGGAGCGCCTGGCGGAGCCGGGGCTGTTTGAGGAAGTGGTGGTCACCAACAGCATCCCGCTTGCTCCGGAGCGCCGCTTCCCCCAGCTGCGGGTGCTTTCGGTGGCCAACATGCTCGGGGAGGCCATCTGGCGGATCCACCAGGAGAGCTCGGTGAGCTCGATGTTCCGCTGATCAGGGCGTTGTGGTGAGCGAGCCCGATCCTTCCGCCGCACCGGCGCCGCTGGCCCCCCTGCGGCGCCGGGCCCATCTCAAGCGGCTGTTGCCGGTGGGCCTCACCCTCGCCGTCGCGGCGCTGCTGCAGCTGGTCGGTAGTCGCGACCGGGTTCGGGCCGCCGAGCCGCCCCGTCCCTTCGAACGGCGGGTGGGCGTCTGGCTCACCAACAGCCCCAGCCCCCTCTACTACGACAGCGGCCGGATCCAGGCCGCCGTCGATGCCCTGGCGGCCACGGGCTTCAACACCCTTTATCCGAACGTCTGGAGCCGCGGCGCCACGTTTCACCGCAGCCGCTGGGCGCCAATGGAGCCCACCCTGGCCCAGGTGAATCCCAACCTGGATCCGATCTGCAAGCTCACCCGGGCGGCCCGGCGCCGCGGCATGCAGGTGGTGCCCTGGTTTGAGTACGGCCTGATGGAGCCTGGCGATGCGGAGGTGGTGCGGCAGCATCCCGAATGGTTGCTGCGCCGCGCCGATGGCAGTGCCCTCTTCGCGATGCACGGTGCCAGCCTGGCCACCTCACCCCTGAAGGATCTGCGGGTGTGGCTGAATCCGGCCCATCCGGGGGTGCGGGCCCGCTTCATCGGCTTGATTGTCGAAATCGTGCAGCGCTGTGATGTGGATGGCATCCAGCTGGATGACCACTTCGCCTGGCCCGTGGAGCTGGGCTACGACGACACCACCCGCGCCCTCTACCGGGCTGAAACGGGCCAGGAGCCACCGCTCGATCCCAACGACCGCTTCTGGATGCGGTGGCGCCGCCAGCAGCTCACCAGCCTGCTGCGCGAATTGCGGGCGCGGCTCCAGACGGTGCAGGGCCCCAGGCGCCTGGTGATCAGCCTCTCGCCCGGCCCCTTCCGCTTCGCCTACAACCAATGGCTGCAGGACTGGGAGCTTTGGGCCCTCGGTGGCCTGATCGACGACCTGGTGGTGCAGAACTACGCCTATTCGATCACCGGTTTCAGCCGGGACCTGGACCAGCCGGCCCTGGTCAAGGCGCGCACCTGGGGTATTCCGGTGGAGATCGGCATCCTGGCCGGCTTCGGCGCCCGCACCCCCACGATGGACACCCTGAGCCAGAAGGTGCAGTTGGCGGCCCAGCGCGGCCATGGGGTGATCTACTTCTATTGGGAGGGTCTCTGGGGAAACCACGCCGGCCGGGAGGGCGGGCCCTATCGCCGAGCCGTCTTCGGCCAGCTCCATAGCGCCGTCTTTGGCGACGGGGGGAGCCGGGTTTCGGTGCCCTTCCGCCCAGCGCCCCCGCCGGAGGAGCGCCAGCCGGAGGTCCAGCCGCCTATGGCGAAGCCTCCTGTTTCCCAACCGACCCAGACCGCACCGGCCCAGACCCAACCGGTCGGGGGCAACGCGGTGGTCAAGCCGCTTGTGCCACCTCCCCCCTTACCCCCCCTCGACCCGGAACAGGAAGCTGACCAGGCTGGCCAAAGGTCGGCCCGTCCCTTGCCCAGGCTCCCCCCCCAGCTGCCGCCGCTGCCCTAGCCGTTGGGTGGTTGGCCGTGGCCACTACGGAGGGGCCCCCACAGCGCCGGCCCTGCCGCGGCCGGCCTTGCCGCCAGGCTTTGAGGACGCTGGGTCGGGCGACGACGGATCGTTGCTATTCCATCGCCTCGATGAGATCCGCAGCTGCGGCCACGCCTCCAGTTGCTTTGAACGCTACCTGAAGGCGCTGAGCATTCTCCTTGTAGCTGCAATTGCTGAGCATTTCAGACACCAGAGATCTCAGCTGTGTAATGGCAAGGTTCTGCGCCGGAATCACACGACCCGCTCCGCTGTAGGCCAGGCGGGCAGCAATGCCAGGCTGTTCATTGGTGATCGGAATGGTCCGATGGCAGGCGGCGTCACGATTCCGTAGCGATGGGTTCGCCTTGTCATCACTAAGAAGTGGTCTGCATCGGTTGGGCCTTGACCCGCCAAGACTCGTTCTAAAGCTGCTCTTCTGCGGCGACGACGCGACGCGGTGGGGCCATCTGGGCGCTGGCCAGAAAGGAGATCGCCAGCGACAGCGAAAGCAGCACCACCCGCAGGCTGTCCTTGATCAGCGCCTGCATCGGCGGTTTTGTTGTTGCATTGTTGCTGGCAGCCGCCTGTTCCTGGGTTTTGATCTGGGCCAGAAGATCGGCCTTCAGGGCTGGGAAATCGATGCGCTGATCGGCCGCCGAGAGCGGCGGCGCCTGCACAGCAGCCAATTGGATCTGCAGCTCGGCCATGGTGGTGGAGCGCTCCACGGCCTGGCGAAACTGGGCCATGCGGCCTTCCTTGGCCTGTCCGGCCCGATTGGAAAGAGCCTGGGCCCCATCGAGGCCGCGCCAGGCGGCCAGACCCTGCAAAGGAATCAACAGCAGGAAACCAATCGCCACCGGGAGGGAGAAACGGCCCACCACAAGCCGGCCGAATTGGTGCCAGAGCGAGAGGGGATCGAGGGTCACGGCGACGTGGATCAACAGCACGGCCAGCAGGGCCAGGAAGCCATTGGTGCAGAGGGCGCCGGTGAAGGCCAACAACCAGAAGGGATCAGCCAGCTTGGGAGGGAAGAGCGGCAGACCAACCGTGAAGACAAAAACAAGCAGCAGCACCACGGCGGTGCCACTGGCGAGCGACGCCAGCCGATCCGGTTCCGCAGGGGGCACGAAGGAGTTCATCGGGATGGATCAGGAGGAACCGAACAGCAGCATGGTGGAGAACAAACGCTCACCATTTCAAAGTTACACGCCTGTCCTTTACCCCGCCAGGCTTGTGATCATCACGGCGACGTATTTCGATCCGTTGGGTCACTAAAGCCCTGAGGTTTTGCCCAAGGATCTGATTCTTCGACGAAGCCGCCCATTGTTCTTGCCAGGCCAAGCACTGATGCCGCTTCTTGACATGGCGGCATGCGGGACCAATCAAGTCCGCTGCATCGGCAGCAACGGGCCGAGCGATTTACGAGCGTTCAACCGCGTGAATGGGGACGGCACACCACGCAGCGATGGGCCAGACGGTTATCCAACCCGCATTCCAGCCAAGGGTGTTTTTTCCACTGCGCGGATGAGGATGCCTTAGAAAAAAGACCCTCTCCCAGACAGTGAAAGAGGGTCTGATCTATGCCACGCTGCCAGTTGTTAATAAGACACCGCAGCACCAGCCTCGCCCGCGGCGATCGCTGTCTTCACA
>JBAXOO010000117.1:0-5764 GCA_037133235.1 Cyanobium sp. ELA507 | reverse complement strand
CCGAGCTCAGCGCCGAGCAGGCCGCTTACATCAATGTGCCGGTTGAGGGGCCTTATAAGCTGGAACATTACCGCTACTGAGCTTTAGCCCTTAGGCGTTCGATCTCTTCTATTCCTTGAATTGGCGGGACCGAACCATGATTCTGCCCCGGCCGCCCATGCGGCCGGGTTTTTTTGTGCCCCTGCTTCCCGTGGTGATAGGTCTCGCCCCTTCACACTCGCCAGGTACGGCCGTTCGGCGGCCAGAATCCCTCACCATTGCCCGACCCAACCCAATGCTGCACTCCTTGAATACCGTCGTGGAGCAGTGGGTCACCCAATGGGGCTACCTCGGCATCTTCGCCGCCATGGTGCTGGAGAACGTGATTCCGCCGATTCCCTCGGAGGTGATCATGCCCCTGGCCGGCTTTTACGTGGGCCAGGGCAAACTTAATTTTGTCTTGGCGGTGCTGGCCGGCCTGCTCGGCACGGTGGTGGGGGCCCTGCCCTGGTACGGCATTGGCCGCCTGGTCAATGAGGAACGCCTTAAGCAGTGGGTGGAGCGCAACGGCCGCTGGGTGGGTGTTTCGGTGAAGGAGCTGGATGATTCGCGCCACTGGTTTGGCCGCCATGGGGCTGCCGTGGTGTTCTGGGGTCGGCTGATTCCGGCGATCCGCACGCTGATTTCGGTGCCGGCCGGCATCGAGTTGATGCCCTTTGGCCCGTTTCTGTTCTGGACCACCGCTGGCAGCCTGGTGTGGAACCTGGCCCTCACGGCGGCCGGCTGGGCCTTGGGCAGCAACTGGACCCAGGTGCTGGGCTTCATCAAGCCCTTTGAGGGCATCGTGAACAAACTGCTGGCGCTGCTGATCGGGGGCGTGGTGGTGTGGCTGGGGCTGCGGATGTGGAAGCGGGGCCGCGACTCCCACTGAGGTCCCTGGCCTAGGCCGGCCCCATCGGCTGGCTTCAGCCCAGCCTTGCTGCCTGGAAGCGCCCGCTGTCTTCCAAGTAAAAAGGGCGCCCCGGAGAGGGCGCCCCTGGTGGCTTCGTGCCACTTGATAACCCGGCTGGCCCGCTGGCACAAGCCCGGCGGCCGCTCAGAACGGCACTTCCTCGTCGCTGGGCTCACCGCCGCCGAAGCCGCCGCCGCCAAAGCCGCCACCGGCTTCCGCATCCCGCTTGCTGCCCAGCAGCTCGAGCCGGTCGACGCGGATCACAGGCTTGCTGCGCTCCTCGCCGGAGCCCTTGTCGGTCCAGCGGTCGAGCTTGAAGGAGCCGATGATGCCCAGCAGGGAGCCCTTGCGGACGTAATCGGCCGCCACCTGGGCCTGCTTGCCCCAGATCTCGAGGTTGAACCAGTCGGGTTCGTCGCCCGAGCTGCGGCGGTTCACCGCCAGGGTGAGGTTGGCGACCATGCTGCCGGATTCGAAGTAGCGGACTTCGGGATCGCGGCCGGCCCGGCCGACGAGGGTGATGGAGTTGACGCCCATAGGGGTGGATGGAAAACGGTTGGTTCAATAATGCGGCACTCCCAGGTCGGGGAGCCACATCCCATACATTCCACCGGCTGTCCCACCTCCTTCCCCTCTGAGCTGATCGCGGCCCCGGCGGGAACCAGTCCAGGGCCGGGGTAGCCCTTGCCCCCTGGACTCCGAGCCAGTCATGGTCGGCACCGTAGGGCCGCCGTGGTGCCCCCTATGATCCGCCTTCAGCCCAGCCGGTTCCCAGTGTTCTTCCGTCGCTTCCAGTTCTCCCGAGACATCGGCATTGACTTGGGGACGGCCAACACCTTGATGTACGTGTCGGGCAAGGGGATCGTGCTGCAGGAGCCCTCCGTGGTCGCCATCGACCTGGAGCGCAACGTGCCTTTGGCGGTGGGCAACGAGGCCAAGATGATGCTCGGCCGCACCCCGGGCAACATCCGCGCCGTGCGGCCGCTTCGCGATGGCGTGATCGCCGATTTCGACGCCGCCGAGCAGATGATCAAGTCCTTCATCCAGAAGGGCAACGAAGGCCGCGGCGTGATCGCCCCCCGCCTGGTGATCGGCATTCCCAGCGGTGTGACCGGTGTCGAGCGCCGCGCCGTGCGAGAAGCGGGCCTGGCGGGTGCCCGCCAGGTTCACCTGATCGATGAGCCCGTGGCGGCGGCGATTGGGGCCGGGCTGCCCGTAACCGAGCCGGTGGGCACCATGATCGTCGACATTGGTGGTGGTACCACCGAGGTGGCGGTGCTCAGCCTGGGCGGCACCGTACTGAGCGAATCGGTGCGGGTCGCTGGCGATGAACTCAGCGATGCCATCGGTGTTTACCTCAAGAAGGTGCACAACCTTGTGGTGGGTGAGCGCACCGCCGAGGACATCAAGATTCGCATTGGTTCCGCCTTCCCGGACGACGGCCACGACGAGACCTCCATGGATGTGCGCGGTCTGCACCTGCTCTCAGGCCTGCCACGCACCATCAACGTGCGCGCCGGCGACATCCGCGAGGCCATGGCGGAGCCCCTCAACGTGATCGTGGAGGCGGTGAAGCGCACCCTGGAGCGCACCCCTCCCGAACTGGCTGCCGACATCGTGGATCGCGGCATCATGCTGGCCGGCGGCGGCGCCATGGTGCGTGGCATCTGCGACCTGATCAGCCATGAGACCGGCATCCTCACCCACGTGGCGGAGGACCCCTTGCTCTGCGTGGTCAATGGCTGCGGCATGGTGCTCGAGGACTACAAGCGGCTCGAGCGTGTGCTCGACACCCCTGACTTCGCCCGTCAGGCGGCCTGAATTCCATGCCGGCGCGCCGCTGGCTTCGCTTCAGTGCCGGCGGCCCCCTGCAACAGGTCTGGCCCTGGGCGCTGCTTCTGATTGCCCTTGGGGCCGTGCGTTTCAGCAAGGGGGCCCTGGTTTCGGATGCCTACGCCTTGCTCAGCCGTCCCTTCTGGCCCGGCACGGCCCAGGCGGAATGGCTCCGTTCGGCGCGCCGTTTCGAGGACCGGGCCCGCCTGGCGGCTCTAGAGGCTGAAAACGCCAGGCTGCGGGGGCTGGTGGGATTGCAGCAGGCCACCCCCACCCGCCTCACGGCGCCGGTGATTGCCCGGGATTCCGCCGGCTGGTGGCAGTCCCTCCTGATCGGTCGCGGTTCGCTTCAGGGGGTGGGCGAGGGGCAGGCCGTGCTGGCTCCCGGTGGTCTGATCGGCCTGGTCAGTTCCGCCACGCCCACCACGGCGAGGGTGACCCTGCTCACCGATCCCGCCAGCCGGGTGGGGGTGTGGGTGGCCCGGACCCGCCACCACGGACTGCTCACCGGCCTGGGCTCCGGTCGGCCGGTGGTGCGTTTTCTCGAAAAGGATCCGGGCGTCGTGGCCGGTGATGTGGTCACCACATCCCCCGCCAGCACCTTGGTGCCCCCCGATCTGCCGGTGGGCGTGATCCAGTCGGTGGATGCCATCGCCGATCCTGCCCCCGAGGCGGTGATCCAGCTGGCCGCACCGGTCGGCTCCGTCGACTGGGTCCAGGTGCTGGCGCGCTGATGGGCCCCCTCTCCCGCCAGCCCTGGTGCGTGGCCACGATGCTGCTGGTGGCGCTGCTCACTCTGGCTTCGCCCAGTTGGCTGAAGCTGGCGGGGGTGGCTCCCGCTTGGGCGGTGCTCTGGCTGCTGCCCTGGGCCCTGGTGGATGGACCCCTCTCCGGTGTGCTGGCGGGCGCCGCCGTGGGTTTGTTGGTGGATGGCCTCCATCCCAGTGGGGTGATGCAGTGGCCCGCCCTGATGTTGCTCGGGTGGTGGTGGGGGCGACTGGGTCGCCGCGGCCCCCCGGTGGAGCGCAGTTTCAGCCTGGGGCTCCTGGCCATGGTCGGTTGCCTCCTGCTCGACCTGACCCTGGTGCTGCAGTGGATGCTGGCCAGCAGCCTGGGCCGTGGCGAGGGCCACGGACCCGCCCATGGGATGGATCCGGCCCTGCTGGCCCAGCCGGGATGGCACCTTTCCGACCTCAGCGGGGCTGGCCTCCAGGTGCTCCTGGCCCGCATGCTGGTCACCGGTCTATTGGCCCCGGTGCTCTGCTCCCTCCAGATGGTGCTCTGGCGTCAGCTGGTGGGTGGGGCCTGGCGGCGCTGAAGGGGATTCCCATGGATTTGTTTCGCCGTTACGCTTCCCCGCCACCCTCCCGGCTCCGGGCCGCAAGGGGATTCTCTGCCCGGCGCAGGGTGGTGCTCACCCTGGTGGCGTGTCAGCTGCTGTTGCTGGCGGGAGGTTGCGGCGCGCCCCCCCAGGGCAATGGCTCGCGGCAACGGCAGCTCACCGTCTGGACCCTGGATCTGGCACCCCGCTTTTCCCCCTATTTGGGCCGGGTGATCGGCGCCTGGGAGAAGGGGCATCCCGGGGTGAAGGTGCGCTGGATCGATGTGCCCTGGAATTCGGTGGAGCGCAAGCTGCTGGCGGCGGTTTTCGCCCGCACCGCACCGGATTTGGTCAATCTCAATCCTCCCTTCGCCGCCAATCTGGCCAGCAAGGGGGGCTTGCTGGATCTGGCCACGGTGCTGCCGCCCGGTGCCGCCTCCGCCTATCTGCCCACGGTCTGGCAGGCGGGCCGGCAGGGGGATCTGCAGTTTGCGATCCCCTGGTACCTCACCACCCGGGTGACCCTGGCCAACCGACGCTTGCTGCAGCAGGCCGGCTACGGCGCTCCGCCCGAGCGCTGGGAGGAGGTGCCGGCCTATGCCGAGGCGGTCAAACGCCGCACCGGCCGCTACGCCCTGTTCGTGACGGTGGTGCCGGAGGACTCCGCCGAGTTGATGGAGTCGATGGTGCAGATGGGGGTGCAGCTGCTCGACGGCCGCCACCGGGCCGCCTTCAACAGCCCTGCGGGGCGCCGCGCCTTTGCCTTCTGGACGGATCTCTATCGCCGCGGACTACTCCCCCGCGAGGTGGTGAGCCAGGGCTACCGCCGGGCGATCGAGCTCTACCAGGCCGGCGACCTGGCCCAAGTGGCCAGTGGACCCGATTTCCTGCGCAACCTCCAGACCAACGCCCCCGGCATCGCCGCCGAGACGGCCCCCTATCCGCCCCTCACCGGCCCCGGGGGGGCCACCAACGTGGCGGTGATGAACCTCGTGGTGCCCCGCCGCAGCTCCATGGCGGCCGAAGCCACCAGCTTCGCCCTTTTCCTCACCGATGCCACCAACCAGCTGGCCTTCGCCCGGGAAGCCCGGGTGCTTCCCTCGGAGCAGGGGGCCCTGCGGCAGCTGGAACGCGACCTGGCCACCCCTTCGGCCAGCGGCACGGCCCCGTCGGATGGCCAAGATCGATTGGTGCGGCAGGCCCGCGCCCTTTCGGTGCGCAACCTGGAGCGGGCTCGGGTGCTGGTGCCCGCCACCCCCGGCGTGAAGCGCCTGCAGGCGATCATCTACACCCAGCTGCAGCGGGCCATGCTCGGCCAGATCGACAGTGAAGCGGCCCTGGCCGAGGCAGAACGCCAGTGGAACCGCTACGCCGAGGCCCGCTGGCCCTGAGGGTTTGCCGATGTTGCCGATGCTGTTTTGGCCTTCAGGCTTCGCCGTGATCCGGCTGGGCTTTTTTTGAGGATGGCCAGCCTGGGATTGCTGCGGCGTATTTGAGGCGGCGATGCGGCGTTCGTGCGGGCATCGGTGCGCTGGGATGCCGGGATGATTCCGTAGAAAAGCTTAAATCTGCGAGATCCCTTGCCCTGGCAGCGTTTGAGGGGGGTGACTGCAGTGACCGGGGCCGGGTATGGTTGCGATTCTTCACCCAGTGTCCTCCGGCACGCAGCCCATGCCCCT
>JBAXOO010000116.1:0-5776 GCA_037133235.1 Cyanobium sp. ELA507 | reverse complement strand
ATCGATGAGGTGTTCATCGGCTCCTGCATGACCAACATCGGCCACTACCGCGCCGCTGCCAAGGTGCTCGAAGAGCAGGGTGCCAACACCGCCCAACTCTGGGTCTGCCCGCCCACCCGCATGGATGAGGAGATGCTGAAAGAGGAGGGCTACTACGCCATCTTCGAGGCCGCCGGCAGCCGCATGGAGATGCCCGGCTGCTCGCTCTGCATGGGCAATCAGGCCCGGGTGGAGGACAACACCACCGTGTTCTCGACCAGCACCCGCAACTTCAACAACCGCCTCGGCAATGGCGCTCAGGTGTATCTGGGCAGCGCCGAACTGGCGGCGGTCTGCGCCCAGCTCGGCCGCATCCCCTCCAAGGAGGAGTATCTGGCGATCGCCGCGGCCAGGATCGATCCGCTGGCCGATCAGCTCTACCGCTACCTCAACTTCGATCAGATCGAGGGCTTTGGGGACAGCGGCCGGGTGCTGAGCGCCGAGCAGGAGGCGAAGGTGCTGGCGGAGGTGTGAAGGCCCATCGGGGGAGACTGCAGACTCACCCGACATCCTGATCAGCCATGCCAGCAGATCGACCCCCTGGGCGAAGAGGCGGCAGCGATGGAGCCCACCATCAACCAGCCATCAGCAATCTGTAGGCAGCATCCAGGCGCAGGAAGGCCTCGGCATCACCGCCCAGGTCGGGATGGTGGTTCTTGGCCAGCTGCCGGTAGGTGAGCTTGATCAGGGCCCGGCTGGCGCCGGCCTCCAGGCCCAGCAGCCGCAGCGCCTCGCAGCGCGGATCGGGCGGCGATGGCTTGCGCTTCGGGTTGGGCTCCCTGGAGGGGCCACTGGCGGGCTCATCGGTGGGGCCGCCGCTGGAGCTGTGGTTGGCGGTGCGGGTGCCCCGGCGCTGTTCCTGCCTGTCCAGCCGTCGCCGCAGCTCCGCCACCACCCGCCACGCTTCATCGCTCAGCCACTCGCTCGCCCGCGGGCCATAGAGGGCGAAGGCGGCACGCACCGCCCAACGGCAGCGGCTATGGGGGCCCCGCAGGGCAGCCGCCAGCTCGGTGCCGAGGCCGGCCTGCTGCCGATTGAGCTCCTCCTCCAGGCCGAGGGCGGGGTTCCAGGCCTGGGCGCGCAACTCCTCGACCAGGCCCCGCAGCCCCCCGGGCGGGCCGATCCGCAACCCCGACCAGCCGGGATGGCGGGCCATGGCCTGCCCCCAGCGCTCCACCAGCTGGGGGGTGATGGTGGGCGCGGCGCCGTTGGAGACCCGGCTGCCACCGTCCTGGGGGCGGGGCTGCCGCAACTGCTCCAGCTGCTGGCGCAGTTGGCGCACCTCCCGCTGCAGGGCCGCGTTCTCCGCCAGCAGGCCATCCAGGTTGGCGGTGACCGGCCGGCTGCCAGGAGCCGGCCGCCAGCGGCGGGGATCAAAACCCATCCGAACCGCCCCGAAGACCTGGTCGAGCCCATTGTGGTGGAGCCCCCCTGGTGGAGGCCCCCTGGTGGAGGCCTGCCTGGCCGCCGCTCAGCTCGGCCGGAAGAACCCGGGGCCCCAGAAGCTGGAGGCTGAAGCCGGTACCCCCTGAACCAGGCAACGCTGCTGGCGGAGCTGTGAGCAGCCCGGAATGTTCAGGGATTGGCCAGGAACTGGGGGTAAAGCTGACGCCAGAAACCGCAGAAGTGGGCGGCCTCCGCATCGTGCAGGGCCGAGCGCTTCGGCACCAGCAGCATCACATCGTCCTTGCCCGAATCATAAACAGGCCAGATTGGAAAACCCTTGGCTACAGGCACACCTCGAGCCGCGAAGCTACTGACCAGTTCCTGCATCTGAGCTGCCAGGAGCTGAGAATCGGGAGACAGGTCGGGGGCGTCAATACGCCTGGTATTGGAAAGATTAGGAAACAGATAATTGAGAGCTGCGGAATGCACCGCCCCGAACTCCATGCCGGGGTCAGGCTTGGCGGCAATGCCGACGCCCAGCACAATCGCCTTGGGATCGGCGAACTCAAACTGATAAATCGGCACATTGGCAAAACGCCGCAACGCCCTGGATGTGTGAAGATAGAGACAGTTATTGATACCCACGCCTGGATTGTAGTGTGACATCACCGAGCCAATCTGCTCCGGCGCCCGCCGTGGATCCTGCAGCGGGAAGCGGGCCAGAATGCGCTGCGGCACTTCCTGGTCAATCTGATCCGGCGTATAGCCATACTTAGCAATCAGTCTTTGCCTGTAGTTCGCCGCATTGATCACCCGGGCTGAATCCTGTGACTGCTGGTCATACCCGGCATACAGCCGCAACTCATCGCGCGCCCCACCCATCAACAGCGGCACTTTCAGCACCTGACCACTGCGCAGGGCATCGATCACGGTGCGCGGCGTGGCCTGGGCGGCGCCGATCGAAGGGCCGAACGACATGGTCTTGCCTTGGGTCAGCTCGCCACCAATCCGCACCAGCCGCTGCACTGGAATGCGGCGCAGGCAGGCCAGGGCAGCGCTGACCTGATCACAGCCCAGCCGGGCGGCGATCGGCAGACCCACCTCCTGCTCATACCGCTGCACCGAAGGCAGCGTGGCCAGGCAGCCTCCACTGATCACCAGGGCCTGATCGAAAAGACCTCGCGACAGCTCGGGGGCGGCGAGATGCATGCAGACCGAGCCCGCCCCGGCCGACTCTCCGCCCAGGGTCACCCGGGCCGGATCACCGCCAAAGGCGGCAATGTTGCGCTGAACCCAGCGCAGGGCCTCGCGCTGATCCACCAGGCCCAGATTGCCATTGGTGGCTGAATCAAAGGCTGGATGGGGCATGAACCCCAGCACCCCAAGCCGATAGTTGAAGCTCACCACCACGACGCCCTGTCTGGCCAGGGCATCGAGCCGATAGAGATTGGAGCCACCGCCCACGAAGGCGCCGCCATGGATCCAGACCAGCACCGGCAATCGCCCGCCAACAGGACGCCGCTGCGGCACGCTCACATTGATGCTGAGGCAGTCTTCAGCGTTGCTGGCCTCGGTGAGATTGAAGCGCGCCTCCTGGGCGCAGGCCGGACCGAAGTCGCTGGCATCGCGCAGCCCGCTCCATGCGGCGGCGGCCACGGGCAGGGTCCAGCGCTTCTCCCCGGCCGTGGAGGCGGCGTAGGGAATGCCGCGGAACTCCACCACCTGATGGCGCACCACGCCCCGCAGCCAACCCTGCTGAATCCTGACCCTGGCGGGCTGGCTGATCAGCGGATCCCCTGCCGCACGGGCCGGGGCCATCCGGGCCGGCAGCAGCGCCGCCGAAAGCAGGCACAGACCCAATCCAAGGGAGCGCAAGGCTTGCTTTGGTGACGGCACAGAGCCTCGATCGCTGCGCTCGGTCTAACCCTGCACCCGGTCACGGTCAACGGATCCCAGTACCGGCAAGGGCTCGCCGGCCGTCCCCATCGCCAGCGGATCTCGTCCCCAGACAGCCGAGGCACCCCGACATGGCCAGAATCCCCCGCCGTACAGCGCCGGGTGACTGAGCGGGGCGGCGGCGTACGGCCGTCGTTGCGGCCGGCCCCGGTGACAGGCTGGGGGACCACGCCCCTCCCCACCCTGAACCAGGAAACCCTGCTGTTTGAACCCTCCGTTCCCGAGGCCGGGGCGTTGCGGACCGTGCTGGCTTTCCCCAGCACCTACACCGTGGGGATCACCAGCCTGGGCTACCAGGTCGTGTGGGCCACGCTGGCCCAGCGGCCGGATGTGGATGTGCGCCGCCTGTTCACGGACCAGGGCGACCCGGCCCACCGCGATCCGGAGCTGTTCGGCCTCTCGCTGAGCTGGGAGCTGGATGGCCCGGTGCTGCTGGATCTGCTCGAACGCCAGCGCATCCCCCTGTGGAGCCACCAGCGCGGCGATGGCGATCCGATCGTCTTCGGCGGCGGGCCGGTGCTGACCGCCAATCCCGAACCGCTGGCCCCCTTTTTCGATGTGGTGCTGCTCGGCGATGGTGAGCAGCTGCTGCCCGCCTTCATCGAGGCGCTGCTGGCGCGGCGCGGCGCCCCCCGCTCCGAGCGGCTGCACGCCCTGGCCCAGGTGCCCGGCGTCTACGTGCCCTCGTTGTATGCACCGCGCTACAGCGCCGCAGGCGAGCTGCTGGCGATCGAACCGCTGGAGGCCACGATTCCGGCCACGGTCGCCAAGCAGACCTGGCGGGGCAACACCCTCAGCCACTCGATGGTGATCACACCGGAGGCGGCCTGGCCCTCGATCCACATGGTGGAGGTGGCCCGCAGCTGCCCGGAGCTCTGCCGCTTCTGCCTGGCCAGCTATCTGACGTTGCCGTTTCGCACCGCCTCCCTCGACGACGGATTGATCCCGGCGGTGGAGACCGGCCTCAAGGCCACCCAACGGCTGGGATTGCTGGGCGCTTCGGTCACCCAGCATCCCCAGTTCGCCGACCTGCTGAGCTGGCTCGATCAGGAGCGCTTCGAGGGCACCCGGGTGAGTGTCAGCTCGGTGCGGGCCGCCACGGTGACGCCGCAACTGGCCGAGATCCTGGCCAAACGGGGCAGCAAGTCGCTCACCATCGCGATCGAGAGCGGCAGCGAGCGCCTGCGCCGGGTGGTGAACAAAAAGCTCAGCAGCGAGGAGATCTTCGCCGCCGCCCGCTACGCCAGAGAGGGCGGATTGAGCGGCCTGAAGCTCTACGGCATGGCCGGATTGCCGACGGAGGAGGACGAGGACATCGAGAGCACCGCCGAACTGCTGCTGGCTCTCAAGCGGGCGGTGCCGGGCCTGCGGCTGAGCCTGGGGGTGAGCACCTTCGTGCCCAAGGCCCACACACCTTTCCAGTGGCAGGGGGTGCGGCCGGAGGCGGAGAAGCGGCTCAAAGGGCTGGCCAAACGCCTGAAGCCCAAAGGCATCGAGCTGCGACCCGAGAGCTATGGCTGGAGCGTGATCCAGGCCCTGATCTCTCGCAGCGATCGCCGCCTGGCGCCGGTGATCGCCGCCGCCCGCGGCCAGCACGACAGCCTCGGGGGCTGGAAGAAGGCCTACCGGGCGGTGCTCTCTGGCGACGCCCCCCTGATCGATCCGGCCCAGTCGGTGCTGCCGCCCGCCTGGGAGCAGGTGGTGCATGACACCTGGAGCGAGGAGCGGGTGCTGCCCTGGGAGCATCTGCAAGGGCCGCTGCCCAAGGCCACCCTGGCCGGCCACCGCCGCGAAGCCCTGGCCAGCCCCTGAGCCGGCCCGATCCGGGCCCTCAGCTCAGCTCCGGCTCCGGCCGCGCCGCCATGCGCAGCCCCACCAGCAGCACCCAGCCGGCGATGTTGATGCGGCTGTCATAGAAGGGGATGTCAGTGGCGTGCAGGCTGACCAGCACGAAGGCGGAGGCCCACCAGGCGCGCTCGAACACCGCCGCCTTCAGCATGCCCTGCTGGGCCGAACGCCAGAGCAGCCAGAGCACCAGGCCCACCACCAGAATCGCCACCGGCAGGCCATGGCTGAGCGCCAGGTCGATCGGCAGATTGTGGGGATGGCCGTGCCAGTGGCCGGTGCGCAGGGGGTAAATGAGGCTGAAGGCGGCGGCTCCCCAGCCCAGCCAGGGCCGCTCGCCGATCAGGCCGATGGCGACCTGCCACTGGGCCAGGCGGGTGATCGCCAGGGGGCGTTGGCCGGCGAACTGCAGATCGCTGAGCCGGCCCCAGATCGCCTCCGGCACCAGGGCACGGGCCGGATGCTGCAGCAGCTCCGGCACCCAGGCAACGCTGGCCGCGGCCAGGATCAACACCGCCACGGCCAGAATCGGCACCAGCCAGACCCAGCT
>JBAXOO010000115.1:0-5789 GCA_037133235.1 Cyanobium sp. ELA507 | reverse complement strand
GACAGCAGCATGGCGGCCACGATCTGGCCCTGCTCGAGGGCGAAGGCGCCGGCGGCCCAGACATCGGCCTGCTGCAGGGGGCCCAGTAGGGCAGGGCTGAAGGGATGGGCAGAGGTGCCTGCCCCACCGGCCCGCAGACCCGACTTCAGCAGCAGTGAACCCCAGCTGGCCAAGCCCGGCAGCAGGCCAAGCACCACGGCGGGGGCGTGGCTGCGGGGGGTGGCCTCAAAGGCCTGGGCCGCCATCACCACGCCGATGTAGAGCACGATCGCCATGCCGGCCTCGATGGGCACCAGTTGCCCCACAAGCCCAAACACCCCCAGCAGGCAGCCCAGGCCCATCACCAGGCCACTGAGCCAGGAGTAGCCGATCCGGGCCCCCATCGCCTTCCAGCCGGGATGGCCGATGTAGAGGGTGGTGGGGAAGCAAGCGCCCAGGCTGGCCACCACGATGGTGGAGAGGCCGTTGATCAGCAGGGACGAGCGCACTGGATAGCGGTCGCCGGCGGCATCAGCGCTTTCCAGGTTCTGCAGCGAGCCCAGCACCGTGAACAGCCCCATCGGGATCGTGACCCCGATCCACGGGAGCAACTGCTGGCGGCCTGCCCAGAGATCACCGAGCCTCAGCCAGGGAAGATGCAGGCCCACGGGGCGGGCATTGGTAGCCCAGATGGCCGCATCGATCTGGATCAAGCCAGTGGCTCCGGCCAACACGATCCCCACCAGCACCGCCAGCAGCCCCCCCGGCAGGGGCAACCGCACCCGGCCGAAGTAGGCGAGCAGCACCACCGCCAGCACCGCCAAACCCACCACGGGCACGGCATAGGTGCGCAGCAGGAAGCCCAGGCTGATGTAGCCCAGGGCAATGCCGGCCAGGGTGGAGAGCAGGGCCGCCCGGGGCAACCAGCGCCGCAGCACCCCCACCACAAAGGCGCCGCCGGTCTCAATCAGGCCGGAGGCCAGGCAGGCCATCAGACCCGCCTGCCACGAGAGCTGCACCGCCTGGGCTTCATCCAGACCCTGGCCCAGCGCCGCCAACTTCACCGGTAGCATCACCAGGAACACGAAGGCGAACAGGCTCACCGTGTTGATGCCAAAGGGCAGGGCGGTGCGGTCGGAGCGCCCCTCGGCCACAGCCAACCGATGGGCCTGGATGGCGTAGGCGATGTTGCCCACCACCAGACCGAGGCCGGTAGCCGGCAGGATCACCCCGAAGATCAGGGCATCGGGATAGCCCAGCACCCCGCGACACAACGACACGATCAGCAGGATCTGGATCAGGTTGTCGAGCCCCAGACCTAGGAAGCCATCGAGATCCCCCCGCACCCACCAACGGGGCCCGGGGGAAGAAGGGATGTCCATGCGGCGAGCGGCCTACGGGTGGTTTCAAGAACGGTAAAATGAAGATCTGGTCAGGGTCCACGGAGCGAGAGCGAACCCCAGGCCCATGGACGCCCCTAGACCTGGCCAGGCAAGACGGCCGAAGGCCGCAGGGCCTGGAACAATTTACTCAGAATGTGCCTGTTGATACAAAATGCAGCAGTTAGCGCGCCGAAGCCTGGACCTGATGTTTTTTCCCAGCTTCGACGGTTTTTGGCATCGTCGCTTGCGGGGAAAGGTGCTCTGCTTGCAGTACAACCGGGTCGATGAGCCGGGCCAGTTTCCCTTCCTGGATCGCTTTGGCTCAGCGCCGATTCCCCCGGGGGATTTGCTCAGGGAGCTGAGCTTTCTCGCCAGCCAGGGGGCCCGCTTCCTCACCCTCTCCGACCTGCGTCGCGGTCGCTTTCCGGGGCCCGGGGAGTTCGGCGTTGTCGTTTGCTTTGATCAGGGCTTTCGGAGCAACTACAGCGCCGGTCTCGGCGTGATCGAGTGGCTGAGCGCGAAGGGCGTGCTGTTCCAGGCGAGCGGGATGGTGGATGCCCCGAGCCTGATCTGGGAGCACACCCTCTACTGGCTTGCCCATGACCCCGACCGGGCCGAGGTGCTGCAGCAACTGGCCCACGGGCGCCTACCGGCCAGCAGGCCCCACACTGGCGATGCCTTGGTGGCCCACCTGAGCGGGGCGGAACCGATGGCGACGGTCGAGGAGCTGCTGGCGGAGGCCATCGCCAAGATCGGGGCAGGGGCAGGGGAGAGGCTGGCCGAGTTGGCCCAGACCCTGTATCCCTCTGCGGCCTACCTGAAGGCAGCCCGGGCCAATCGGCATGAAATCGCCAGCCAAGGCCACCATCACTATCCGCGCCAGGCGATCGATGCCGAGGCCTTCGAGCAGGAGTTGATTCGCTCCCAGCAGGAGTTGGAGGCCATCGTGGGTCGCAAGCCCCAGGCCTTCGCCTACCCCTTCAACAACTACGGCCCCGGCGATGCTGAATTGGCAGGCCGTCACTACTACCAGGCGGCCACCATGGAGGCCCGCCCCATTACCGCCGACACCCCCCGCTTGGCGTTGCCCTGCGGCCGCTGGCCGGGCCCCTGCCCCAACAACCGCCAACGCCGTCGCTGGCTCTTCACCGGCCACATCTGATCCCAGCAGTCCGCCGTGGCGACGCAATAGCGTTCCGCCGAACCACCCCCTGCGTCGCGCCCGATCCATGGCCCTGCCTCCAGGCCTGCTTGATGCCACACCGGATCTCGAAACCCTGCGGGATCTCCTGCTGCGCTGGGGTTATGGGGTGATCTTCGTGGCGATGCTGCTCGAAAATGCCGGCCTTCCCCTGCCCGGTGAAACCGTGACCCTGCTGGGCGGCTATGCCGCCGGCAGCGGCCAGCTCAATCCCTTCGGCGTGATGGGGGCCGCCGCCGCCGGGGCGATCCTGGGCGACAACCTTGGCTATTGGGTGGGCCGGCGGGCCGGCTGGGGCCTGATCCTGCGGGTGGGTGGCTGGCTGGGCCAG
This sequence comes from Cyanobium sp. ELA507, assembly GCA_037133235.1. Lineage (GTDB taxonomy): Bacteria > Cyanobacteriota > Cyanobacteriia > PCC-6307 > Cyanobiaceae > Cyanobium. The sequence goes on along the minus strand of JBAXOO010000115.1, from coordinate 2,896 downwards.
AGCCCCACGGATCTCGACAAGCTGCGGGAACGTTTCCTGCGCCATGCCGGCAAGTCGGTGTTGCTGGGGCGGTTCGTGGCGGTGCTGCGGGTGGTGGCCGGCCCGATGGCGGGGGCCGTGGGGATGCCCTACGGCCAATTCCTGCTCTGCAATTGCATCGGCGCCCTGCTCTGGAGCAGCAGCATGGTGGGTATCGCCTGGGTGGGGGGCCGCTGGCTCCCCTTCGACCGCCTCTTAGAGGGGGTGATTCAGTTTGGCTTGGGGGTGCTGGTGCTGGTGGGGCTGCTGGTGCTGCTGCCGCGGTTGATCAGCCGGTTTGAAGTCCTCGACTCCGCCAGCGGATCCAGCCCTGCCCCCAAGGACATCCCCACCGATCGGCCGATCGACTGACCCGTCGCCGCAGCAGGCGCTACCGCATCGGCGATATTGGGGCGGATTGCCCCCCCAAATCGATGCGCTACCTGCGCTATCTGCTTTTCCCCATGGCCTGCTGCGCCGCCGGCCTGGCGATCGTGCTGGGTTGGCAGGGTCTGAGCGCTGCCTGGATCACCCTGGTGCTGCTGCTGCTGGAGATCTCACTCTCCTTTGACAACGCCGTGGTCAACGCCCGCGTGCTCGACAAGCTCACCCCCGGCCAACAGAAGTTCTTTCTCACCTGGGGCCTGGTGATTCCGGTGTTTGGCGTGCGCTTTGCCGGCCCCCTGCTGATGGTCGCCCTGGCGGGGGGGGTGGGCATCGGCCAGGCCCTCGACGCCGCTTTGCACAATCCGGTGCGCTACCGCGAACTGCTGGACCTGGCCGAACCGCGGATCCTGGCCTTCGGCGGGATGTTTCTGCTGATGGTGTTTCTGCGGTACTTCTTCGACGAAGCCAAGACCCTGCATTGGTTCAAGCCCCTGGAGCGGCGCCTCAGCGCCGCCGGCCGCATCGAGGCGCTCGAAATCGCCTTGGCCCTGGTGCTGCTGCTGCTGGTTGATCTGGCCCTGCCCGGCGAGCACCGCGCCGACGTGATGATCGCCGGGGTGATTGGCCTGGTGCTGCAGCTGCTGAGCACCTCCCTCTCCGATGCCTTTGGGGATGAGGAACAGGCCGGTGCCCGACTGGCGGCCGGCGGCGGCCTGGCGAGCATGCTCTACCTGGAGCTGCTCGATGCCTCCTTCAGCCTCGATGGCACGATCGGCGCCTTCGCCATCACCTCCAACCTGGCGCTGATCCTCACCGGCCTTGGCCTGGGGGCCCTGTTCGTGCGCTCGCTCACCTTGATGTTGAGCCGCGAAAAAGCCCTCGACCACCTGATCTTTCTCGAGCATGGCGCCCACTACGCCATCGGCGCCCTCGGGGTGGTGATGCTGGCCGGAATCCTGCTGCACGAGCACCACCTGCACGTGCCGGAATGGCTCACCGGGGTGATCGGACTGGTGTTGCTAGCCCTCTCCTTCGCCGATTCGCTCCGCCATGGGCGCCGGACCCAGCAGGTTCAGAACCACTGAGAGAGAGGGGTCGAATGCCCCTCGATTTGACCTCGGGTCCCTCGGCCAACCTTGATACCCCCTTCGAGCATCAGAGGTAGAAACCTACGGTGGTGACCACCCGGGTGCCCTGCTCCCTCAGGGCTTGCCGCAACAGAATCGTGCTCTGGTTGTGGAGCAGGTTCTCCCAGCGGTGCTGGGTCACGAACACCGGCAGCACGATCATGCAGAAGCGGTTGCGATCCTTGCGGTGGTCGACCTCAAACTTCTGCACGAAATCCACCACCGGATCCACGAGGGAGCGGTAGGGGGATTCGAGCACCACCAGCCGCACATCCGGCACCTGGCGCTCCCATTGGTCGATGAAGGCCTGGGTGCGGTTGCCGCCCAGGTCCACATGGAGTGCAACCAGATCACTGGCCACGGTGCGGGCAAAGCGAATCGCCTCGAAGCTGCCGCGGTGCAACTGGCCCACCAGCACCACCGTGGGCATGCCACCGGAAACCGGGGGATCCGGCAATTTGAGCAGCTTGTCGGCGGACATCCGCAGCCGCCGGGCCACGTAGTCGTAGTGGTTGCGGATCCTCAGGAACAGGGTGATCAGCAGCGGAATCGCCACCAGCACCAACCAGGCGCCGTAGGTGAACTTGCTGTAGAGCAGCACCAGACCCACCACCGCGGTGATGGCAGCCCCCACCCCGTTGACCAGGGCCTTGCCCAGCCAACCCTGGCCCTTCTCCTTCCACCAGTGCACCACCATGCCGGCCTGGGAGAGGGTGAAGCTGATGAACACCCCCACCGCGTAGAGCGGGATCAGGCGGGTCACGCTGGCGTTGAAGATCACCAGCAGCAGGGCGGCACAGCCACTCAGGGCAAAGATGCCATTGCTGAACACCAGCCGATCCCCCAGGGAGGCCAGCTGGCGCGGCAGGAAGCCGTCCTGGGCCAGGAAGGCCGCCAAGCGCGGGAAGTCGGCATAGGCGGTATTGGCGGCCAGCAGCAGGATCAGCAGGGTGGCCAGCTGCAGCACGGCCAGCAGCACGCCATTGCCGAAGATCAGCTGACCCAGCTGATACAGCAGCGTGGGGCCGTTCTCGGCGTAGACGATGCCGGTGTGGTGGGCCAGGGCGCTGATCCCACCAAACATGGTGGCCAGTAGCAGCACCATCACGGTCAGCACCTTGCGGGCGTTGCGCCACTCCACCGGCCGAAAGGCCGCCACGCTGTCGCTGATCGCCTCAATGCCCGTGAGGGCGGCGCATCCGGAGCTAAAGGCCCGCATCAGCAGCACCGGTCCGATCGCCATCAGGTGACCACCCTCCGCCTCAAGGGTCGGGGCCAGCAGCCGCGTCTGCTCCTCAGGACCCATGGTGGGCAGGGTGCCGCCGAGGAATTTGAAGGCTCCGGCCACCAGCATCACCATCACC
>JBAXOO010000114.1:0-5823 GCA_037133235.1 Cyanobium sp. ELA507 | reverse complement strand
GTCAGCGCACCGGTTCTGCGCCTGCTGCTGGCCGGCGCGGGGCTGATCGCGGCCCTGGCCCCTGCCACACCGGCGCTGGCGGGTCCGGTGGTCTGCACCACCACCCTGGAGGCGCCGGTGGCGAATGCCGCTCCCGTGGAAATGACCCGCTGCGGCCGCGTCCAGACCGTGCCGGAATTGGTCACCCGCCGCTTCTACAGCTACACGGCTCCCTTTGAGCGTGGCGTGGATCTCACCCACCAGATCACCGATCTTTTCGGCATCGCCATGGGCGGCGGCGATGGCACCAAGGTGATGGGCTTCGGCTTCCCCGATCAAACGATCATTTCCGATGGGCTGGCCCTGCAGAACACCACCGCAACGCTGCTCGAATCCCAGAGCAATCCGATGCCCTTCCGTTCGGCAGATCTGAGCTCCTGCCTCTCCGGCAGTCTGGCGGGCAGCAGCTGCGGCGCCGCAGGCCGATACGATCGACTCGGCGGTGTTGCGGAGACCAGCGTCAGCGATCCAACCAGCACCGCCTGGAACACCAGCGTGCGCGGTCTCTGGTGATCAGGCCCCCTCGGGATCCGAGGATGGGTTGGCGCATGCACACCGGGCCAGCGTCCCGGGGGTCTAGCAATCTGGTGAATGCAGCGGACTCATAATCCGCCTTAGGCGAGTTCGATCCTCGCGACCCCCATGCGTTACGGCCCCACCAAACTTTCACCCCCCAAAGCCACCATCCGGGGGGCCGTGCCCCAGGGGCCGATGCCGTGACTTCAGCAAAAAAATCCCCCCTGATTCAAGCAAAACCAGGGGGGAGAGAAGGATCGTTGCGTCGTAAGCAGTGAGGCGACGAGACTGTGGCGAAAACTTCGCATCACCCCTTCAAGCGAGGCTCAAACCAGATTTCGCAGGCCAGTGATCTGACCTGCGGAGGGGTAGCCAGAGGGTGGCCAGAGGGGGCAGAACCAAGCCGGGCGCTGGCCCGGCGGCGGATCACTCTTCGTCGTCGCTGCTGCCGGCGGGCACCAAGCGGATCTGCTTGCGGCCGAGCTTGATTTCAAACTCATCGCCGGGCTTGAGGTCGAGCAGGGCGGTGTAGGCCTTGCCCACCAGCAGGTTGCCGTTGCCTTGAACGGTGGCCACGTAGCTGAGCTTGCGACCACCTTTGCCAGCGGCCGACTTACCACCGCCCTCGCCGAGGCTCACGCCTTTGGCTTCAAGCAGTGCTTCGTAGAAGGCGGTGAAGTTCAGGCGCTCGGAGCCATCCTTCTTGGTGCTGACGTAACCGGCGGCGCGAACCAGATCACTCTTGCTGGCGTCGCCGATCTCCTTGACCTTGGCGAGCAGTTCGGAACCGGTAAGCATGGACTTGGATAGAACGGACCCGCCAAACATAGCGGTTCGTGAGGATGTGCGCAGCCCCCCAGTCCAAACCTTGATATCCAACCACCCCCCGCAGCGGCGGCTGGATCAATCATCCGGATCCGTGCCGAGCCCGCTATGGGCTCCAGACCACGAAATCAGCCGCCAACAGCAGCCAATCGGGCCGAGATCGATCGATTGGCGAAAGCTGACCCCACCACGATTGCTGGCTGCAGGTAGGTGGCAACGCCCCAATCCCATGGGGCCCCAGGAGTAGGTCAGCCCCGCCACAGCCAGCATCCTCAGCCGCGGCCATACTGCCTCGAGCTCTGAAGCCTCGATTTCTCCATGCGGTACCTGGCGCTGGCGACCCTGCTGGCCCTGATGGCTTTCTTTGCCGCGGGAGAGTTTGCCGTGATTCGGTTGCGCCCCAGCCGGGTGCAACAACTCCAGGACGACGACGTTCCCGGCGCCCGCTCCGTGGCCCGATTGCAACAGCGGCTGCGGCGGGTGCTGGTGGCCACCCAGCTCGGGGCCGTGCTCGCGCTGTTGGCGGTGGGCTGGACCGGACGGGGTCTGGCCGGCCAGCTGGCCGCTTCGCTGGGGGGCCAACGCGACCAGGCCTGGATCGATGGGTTGGTGTTCCTGGTGCTGGTGCTGCTGGCCACCCTGATCGGGGGGCTGCTGCCCAAGGCCTGGGTGCTGCACCGGCCCGAGACCTCGGCGCTGCAGCTGGCGCCCCTGCTCGAATCCCTCACCCGCACCCTGGCCCCCCTATTGCTGGTGATTGAACGGATCTCAACGGTTTTGCTCGGTCTGCTCGGTCTGCCCCGCAACTGGGATGAACTCGTGCCGGTGCTCTCGGCCGGTGAGCTCGAAACCCTGATCGAAAGTGGCGGGGTCACCGGCCTGATGCCCGATGAGCGCAGCATCCTCGAAGGGGTGTTTTCCCTGCGGGACACCCTGGTGCGGGAGGTGATGGTGCCCCGCTCCGGCATGGTGACCCTGGAGCTGGATGTGACCTTCGCCGAAATGATGGATGCGGTGCACGCCAGCCAGCACGCCCGCTTCCCGGTGATCGGCCCCTCCCTCGATGACGTGCGCGGCATGCTCGACCTGCGCCGCCTGGCCGAACCGATCGCCCGGGGCGAGCTGCGGCCCGAGACCCCCCTGGCGCCCTACATGGTGCCGGTGGCCCAGGTGCAGGAAAGCACTCCCCTGGCCGACCTCCTGCCCCTGATCCGCAGCGGCCAGCCCCTGCTCGTGGTGGTCGATGAACACGGCGGCACTGAAGGCCTGGTCACCGTGGCCGACCTCACCAGCGAGATCGTGGGGGACGACGAGGATCCCCTCGAGGCCGCCCAGGATCTTCAACCCCTGCTGGAAGGCGGCTGGTCGGCAGCGGGGGACCTGGAAATCTTCGAACTCAACCGCCAGCTCGCCCTGCAGCTGCCCGAGGCCGAGGGGCACCACACCCTGGCCGGTTTTCTGCTGGAGCGCTTCCAACACATCCCGGCGCCTGGGGAAACCCTCGGCTGGAAAGGCGGCCGTTTCAAGGTGCTGAGCATGGATGGCCCCCGCATCGAGCGGGTGCAGATCCTGCCCGGCAGCGGCGAGGGGGGCTGATCCCCGATAATCCACGCATCTGTGATCGCCCTTCCATGAACCCTGTGCGCGTCGGGGTCATCGGCATCGGCAACATGGGCTGGCACCACGCCCGGGTTCTGAGCCTGCTGCGGGATGCCGAGCTTGTGGGAGTGGCCGACCCCAATGCGGAACGGGGCCAGCTGGCCCAGGAGCAGTTCGGCTGCCGCTGGTTCGCCGATTACACCGACCTGCTGCCGGAGGTGGAAGCGGTGTGCATCGCCGTGCCGACCCTGCTCCACCACCGGGTTGGCATGGCGGCCCTCCAGGCCGGCGTGCACGTGCTGATCGAGAAACCGATCGCCGCCACCCAGGAAGAGGCCACCGAGCTGATCCATGCCGCCGATGCCGCTGGCCGCCTGCTGCAGGTGGGCCACATCGAACGCTTCAACCCCGCCTTCCGCGAACTGCTCAAAGTGGTGGCTGGCGAGGAGATCGTGGTGCTGGAGGCACGCCGCCACAGCCCCAATCCCGACCGCGCCAACGATGTTTCCGTGGTGCTGGATCTGATGATCCACGACATCGACCTGGTGCTCGAACTGGCCGCCTCGCCGGTGGTGCGGCTGGCGGCCGCCGGAGGCCGCAGCGGTGATGGACCGATCGACTATGTGAACGCCACCCTGGCCTTCGCCAATGGCGTGGTGGCCAGTCTCACCGCCAGCAAGATGGCCCATCGCAAGGTGCGGCGGCTGTACACCCACTGCCGCAACAGCCTGATGGAAACCGATTTCCTCAAGCACAACCTCCGCATTCACCGCCGCTCCACCGGCTCAGTAAGCGCCGAGCATGGCGAACTGGTGTATCGCAATGACGGCTTCATCGAGGAGGTGAGCACCACCTCGATCGAACCCCTCTACGCCGAACTGGAGCACTTTCTCCAATGCGTGCGCGGCGTCGAAACCCCCGCCGTTGATGGCCTTCAGGGCTCCCGCGCGCTGCTGCTCGCCGACCTGATCGAACAGTGCGTCGAGCAGCCCAACCTCTGCATGACCCTCGACGAGCCGATCTGAGCCTGTTCCGGGCCCCCGGGATCAGACCGCCACGGGCTCGGTGAGCTGCTGGAGGGCCCGCAGTTGCCAGCGGCGACAAACCGCCGGCGAAGACCGATAGAACTGATCCCAGGCCTGGGCCTTTTGGAGGCCGTATTCGCTGGGCTGCACCTCCGGATGGCGCTCCTGCCAACCCACGCGCACGGCGTGGCCGATCACCACATCGAGGGCCAGGTCGTCGTCGAACTGGACCAGGGGGTTGGCCGCCACGAAGGCCATCAGGGTGAGCAGGGTTTCGGTGCAGAGCTGCCGGTATTCCGAGGCCTCGATCTTGCCGAGCAGCTGTTCCACCAGGGAGGCGAAGTTGCGTTCGCCCGGCGTCTTCTCGCTCAGCAGCGGGGCGCTTTCGAGCCGGTTGCGGCGTTCGAGCTTGTCGCCGATCACCACACCGCGGCAGTGGTGGAGCAGATCCCAGATGCCGGGATAGAAATCCCGCGGCACCCGGCCCAGGGCCCCGAGGCGCATGCGGTGCTGGAGCCAGTCTTCGCCCTTGGGAAGCTCATCTAAGGGATCGGGCACCTCCCAGCGCACCCGGCCGCGCAGGTGCAACTGCTCCTTGCGTTGCAGGGAGGCACGGGCATGGTCCACATCGGCGAGCACGGCGCGAAGGCGGCGGCGGATCCCATGGGGCGGCTGGCTGCAAAGGGCCTCAAACGCCTCAATGGGGCTGAGGTTGTCGGCGGCCGCCAGCTCGCCGGTGAGCAGCAGCAACAGCTGGCCGAGTTGGAGGGTGAGGGTGCCGCTGAGCAGGTCGGGCTCAAGCCGGGCCAGGCCATCGAGGGCCAGGAGGATCTCCTGCTGCAGCATCCACTCGCGGCCATCCTCCCCACTGAAACGGCGGATCATGGCGGCGATCGTCTTGCTGCCCTGGGGCTGGCTGATCAGCGAATCGCTGGTGTAATTGCGGCCCACCACCAGCTGCTTCTGGCGCACCAGCAGGTCGGTGAGGGCATCCTCCAGCTGGGGATGCACCAGGCCCATGGCCCCGGCGGCCCGCCGCACCACGTTCCAATCGGCCTCCTCCAGAGCGCGCCGGTAGACCTCCTCCAACAGGGCCATCGCCACCACCGAACCGGTGCCCGGCGGTCCCTGCAGCCGGGCCTGGGGACCGAGGCGACGGGCGAGCAGATCGAGCACCTCCGCCTGCTCCTGCAGGGAGGTGCTGTGCCAGAGCCGCTCCATGAGGGCGGCCACGGAGATCTCGTCGAGCTCCTGTTCCTGGCGGGCGGTGAGCGGCGCCCGGCTGGTGCTGGGGGGCAGCAGGGTCTGAACCCGGGGCCAGAGGTCGGAGCTGGGCAGGGCCTGGGGCGGCAGATCCACCCAACTGGCCTGGCCCGCCAGCGCCTGGTGCGTCGCCAGCTGCACCGGCACCCCCTCCAGGCTGCCACTGGCCAACAGGCGCCCCAGGTCGAGGAAGGCCTCGGGATCGCGCTTAAACGGCCCCGGCGGCACCGGAATCAGCAGCACCGGCGAGCCGCTGCCCCGCCAGTGGCGCTGAAGCAGCCGCACTTCGCTGGCCACCGCATCCACCAGCTGCTGGGGATCATCGGCGAGATAAAAGGTGTTGTCCTCCAGCACCGCCGGCAGGAAGGCGATCCGATCGCCGCCATGGCGATAAAGGCGGGCCGTGGCCATCGTTTCCATCCGCACCGACGGGTGACCGGTCAGGCCGAGGCGGGGGTTGGCCCCCACGGCCGCCATCCGCTGGCCCAGCTCCCGGGAGCTGGCAAACCGCAAGGGGGGGTCGTCGTCGGGCAGGGAGGCCAGGGCTGCCAGGGGC
>JBAXOO010000113.1:0-5825 GCA_037133235.1 Cyanobium sp. ELA507 | reverse complement strand
CCCCCGTCCTTGAGGGTGTGTGGCGTGGGGGTATCCCGCAGCCTGCTGGAGGAGGCTGCCCGCAGCTTGGCCGTGGCCGTCACGGTGGTTGATGCTCCCGAGCAGGCCGAGCTGCTCCTCAGCCTGCGCGGCCAGCTTGGCCGGGATCCCGATCGGCGCCGCCGCGCCCGCGAGCTGGGTCTTCCGATTCTGGTGATCAAATCCGACACGCTGCACCAGTTGCAGCGGGCCCTGCAGCGGGTCTGTGAGCGTCGCTCGCCGAGTGATCCCGCCCCGCCGGCTGGCACGGGCCTCGATGACAGCCATGCCGCCATGGAGGAATGTCGCCTGGCGGTGGAGCAGGTGGTGCTGCCCCAGGGAAGGCCGGTGGAACTGCTGCCCCGCAGTGAAGCGGTGCGGGGCATGCAGGCCGAACTGGTGGGGCGTTATCACCTCCGCAGTGCCGTGTTCGGGCGGGGGCAGCAGCAACGGCTGCGGGTCTTCCCGGCCTGAGCCCCTCGGGGCTTGCGGTTGGCCCGCCGAGTTGACGAAGGACCGGGCGCTGTGGGTAACTGTGGAGGTGCCGGTGGTTCTCCGACCGGTGCCCATTGGGCCGTCGCCAAGCGGTAAGGCATCGGGTTTTGGTCCCGACATTCCTAGGTTCGAATCCTAGCGGCCCAGTTTTTTCAACTCTTTTCCCACTAGGAGCCTGCCCGGTGAGCCCTGCTCCCTTGCTCGTCTTCGACTTCGATGGCGTGCTCGTCGATGGCATGCCCGAGTACTGGTGGTCGGCGCGGCGGGCCGCCCTGGAGCTGGATCCATGCCTCGATCTGCCTGAGCAGGCTCCGCTGGCCTTCGGCCAACTGCGGCCCCTCATCCACAAGGGCTGGGAGATGGTGCTGGTGGCGGCCGAGCTGGGTCGGCCGGATTTTGACCTCACCGCCGCCCTCGCCGACTACGACGCAACCCTGCAGCGTGCCTTGGCCCGCAGCGGCCGCGGCGCCGGCGAACTCCAGGCGGCGCTGGAGCTGGTGAGGCAAGACGCCCTGGCCCGCGACCCTGAGGCCTGGCTGGCCCTGCATCGCTTCTATCCCGGCGTTGTTGAGCGGTTGCGGAGCCTGGAGGCCGAAGGGGTTGGTTGGGCCGTGCTCACCACCAAGGGGGGCGCCTTCGCCACCCGCCTGCTGGCGGCGGCCGGCCTGGCTCCGCGCGCGGTGTATGGCCATGAGCAGGGAAGCAAGCCCGAGGTGTTGCTGCGCCTGCGGGAGCAACAGCGGACCCTCTGGTTTGTGGAGGATCGTCGGCCCACCTTGGAGCTGGTTCGCACCACCGCCGGCCTGGAGGAGGTGCGTTGTTTCCTGGCCCTGTGGGGGTATCTGGCCCCCGGCGATGCCGATGGGCTCGAGCTCTGGGGCATTCATCCCCTCGATCCGGCCCACTTCGGATCCCCCCTGGCGCTCTGGCCCTGAGGCGCTAGAGTACGCCCGTACTATGCGCAGCTGATACGCCGGCCCCATCCGGTGGCACTTGCTTCCCAGAGGTCGCAGGATGGCTCCCGATTCCGGGGCCTTGCCCCCGGTTTCGCTTCGCTTCCCTAGGCGGAGCCGGTGTCTGCCGTTGCGGCCTTGTTCCATCGCCCATCCCTCCATGCCTGCCGACTCCAAGGCCGCTTCCACCTCTTCTGGCTCCCTGTCCGCTGCCGCCGGTCCTGCCGCCCCCGGTTCGGCGGAGCGTGACAAGGCCCTTGGTCTGGTGTTGAACCAGATCGAGCGCAATTTTGGCAAGGGCTCGATCATGCGGCTCGGGGATGCTTCCCGGATGCGGGTCGAGACGATCAACACCGGCGCCCTCACCCTCGATCTAGCCCTCGGCGGCGGCTATCCCAAAGGGCGGGTGGTGGAGGTCTACGGCCCGGAGAGCTCCGGTAAGACCACCCTCACCCTCCATGCCATCGCCGAGGTGCAGAAGCGGGGTGGCGTTGCCGCCTTCGTGGATGCGGAGCACGCCCTGGATCCGGTCTATGCGGCGGCCCTCGGCGTCGACATCGAGAACCTGCTGGTGTCCCAGCCCGACACCGGCGAGATGGCCCTCGAGATCGTTGACCAGCTGGTGCGTTCCGCCGCGGTCGACATCGTGGTCGTCGACTCGGTGGCCGCCCTGACCCCCCGCGCCGAGATTGAGGGGGAGATGGGGGATCTGGCGGTGGGCAGCCAGGCCCGTCTGATGAGCCAGGCGATGCGGAAGATCACCGGCAACATCGGCAAGTCCGGTTGCACCGTGATCTTCCTCAACCAGCTGCGCCAGAAGATTGGGGTGACCTACGGCAATCCGGAGACCACCACCGGTGGCAACGCGCTCAAGTTTTATGCCTCGGTGCGGCTTGATATTCGTCGCATCCAGACCCTCAAGCGCGGCACCGAGGAGTACGGCATCCGCGCCAAGGTGAAGGTCGCCAAAAACAAGGTGGCGCCGCCTTTCCGCATCGCTGAGTTCGACATTCTCTTTGGCCGTGGCATCAGCACCCTGGGCTGCCTGCTGGATCTGGCGGAAGAAATCGGTGTGGTGACCCGCAAGGGCGCCTGGTACAGCTACGAGGGCGACAACATCGGTCAGGGCCGCGACAACACCATCACCTGGCTGGAGCAGAATCCAGATCAAGCGGTGGTGATTGAGCAGCTCACCCGCGTCCGACTGAAGGAAGGTTCCGAGGTCACCGCCAATTCGATGAAGCCCCTGGCGGCGGCGGCCAAGCTGGCCGCCACCCGCGCCTCAGCCTCCGAAGTGGAGGAGGAGCTGGTCGGCGAGCGACCTGCTGCCTGATCGGTGCTCCTGGATTGGCCCCGCCCCGGTGTGATCTCGGTGGTGGGGCTACCAGGGGGTGAATTCACAAGGGCCGGGATGGTGGCCCAGGGCTTGGTGGTGGTTAAGGCTGGGGCACAAATCGCAGGGATCAGGAGCCCAGATTGGCGGGGGCAGCCTCGGCGAGGCGATCTTGGCTTGGGGTTTCCTGGAGAACGGCGGCAACACGATGGAGCTCTTGGATTGCCTCTGCCCCCTCCAGTTTCACCAGTTCGTGGCCATCGCGGGATTCCACCCAGCTGATGCCGAAGTCGGAGACCAGGAAACGCACCACATGGGTGTCGCCGAGGTCCGCCACAAAGGAGGCGCCGTTGTGGTCCAGTTCGTCGCCACAGACATAGCAGGTGGCTGCGTGGCCCTGCTGGTGTAGGCATTGGGCCAGGGCCTGGAGGCTGAGCACCAGGTCGTTCACCAGGCTGCGGTACTGGTCGGCAAGGCGCGGAAACATCGGAATCCTTAGGAGCGCTGTCAAGCACTTTAAGGTTTTTTTCCGAATTGCGCAGCGGTGGGCCGCGGCCAGTGGCCTGATCGAAGGCTGGCCCAAGGGCTCAGCCGTCCGCCAGGGTCCACCAGCCGGCCGCCGGGCCGATGAAGCGCACGATCACCCAGAACAGCACCAGGGCGGCAATGCCGATCCACGCCCCCCTGGTGGTGAGGGCAACGAAGCGATCGGCCTGGTTGCGGCTGAGGGGCAACCAGTTGGCCACCCGGGGCGAGGTGTCGGGTTCTTTGACGGCCGGTGGCCGGGGGCGGGGGGAAGGCCCTGGGCGGCACGGCGCTTGGCTTCTCCCATGGACAACGTGCGAGGGTGAAGTGAGGCTAGGGGAGGGCGCTGCGGCAGGGGGGTAGGGGCTCAGCTCAGTCCGGCAGCAGGCGCTTCAGGGCGACCCAGGGTTCCAGGCCCGCCAGGGCGGTATGGCCCCATGAGCGCCCCCGCAGCCGTCCATCCAGAACCGCCAGCCGCCCACCGCCCCTCTGGCGCAGGGGGGCCACCCCCCGCTGCAGCTGGTTGATGGCCTCCGGCAGCAGCAGGCTGCGGAACCAGTCCCCTCCCTGGCGCCGGAGGGATTCCACCCGGGCTGCGGTGAGGGGGTCCTCCAGGCTGGCGATGGGCAGCAGCGCTACCACCACCTGGGCCGGATGGGGGAGCCGCGCCTGCTCGCTGAGCCACCAGCCCCAGCTGGCACAGACCACACCGTTGCTTTCCGGTGATGGGCATTCATGGCTCACCCGGCTGCCGAATTCCGCCGCCAGGCTGCTGGCTAGGGAGAGCCGCAGGGCTGCATCATCCACCAACACCACGGTCAATTCGGCCTGTCCCAACACCAGGCGGCGGCATTGCTCCAGAAGGTGGTCGCCGTAGTGGGGGCTGTTGGGCAGGGGTTGGCCCGTGGGGCAGTAGAGCGGCAGTGGATCAAGCAGCGGCGGGTCTCCCAGGTCCACGGTCACCTCTGGCCTGAATCCCAGTCCCCCCTTCCCGATCTCCGTGGCTGCGGTGGCACCGCCTCTGTCCGCGCCAACCGGTGCTCTGGCCGATTCCGTGCTGCGGGCCTTGGGCAGTTCACCCACCAGCACCGCCCCCCGCCCCGCCAGCAGTCCCTCCAGTTCGGTGAGCGGAGCGAGGGGCTGGCGGTGCAGGCGCCATTGCAGCAGGGCTGGATCCACCTCGGCCCAGCTGGTCCAGCCCGCCGTGCCCGTTTCGAGCCATTGGCTCCAGGGGGCGGGCATCGGCCCGAGCAGCGCCAGCAGTTGCCGCAGTGGTGCCTCCTCCTCCGCTGCCAAGGGCACCAGCCGGTTCGGGTGGCGCGGGTGGGAGAGCACCCGCCGGCTCATCCGCTCATGCATCGCCAGCAGGCTGGGTTCGGCCGCTGGCCTGGCCCGCCGGAGCCGGTCCCAATCCGGCGGCTCAAGACAGACCGCCATCGCTTGACGCAGCCTGGATTCGAGCAGCTCGGCCTGGGGAATCACCAATTGGCGCTCGCCCAGCTCTCCCCTGCGCCAGGCCTCCAGAAGCTGGCCATGGTCGAGCAGCCACAGCTGGTTAGGCGGTGGTTGGCCAAGGCCCTCCCAGCAGGGCAGATCCAATCCCACCGTATGCAGCCTTGGCCATTCCACCTGCACCAGCCGCTGACGCAGCCGCTCGTCGACCACCAGGGCGATCGGGGTGTTTGCCAGGGCGAGGGGCACCAACAGGCTGATCAGCCAGCTGGGGTCGGTGCCGGCCGCCAGACGGATCAGCGTGTGGTCGCAGCGCCGCAGGCTGCGGCCCACCAGGCGACAGAGGGTGAGGTGGTGGGGCCAGCGCCCAAGACCTTCCTGCCGAAGCAGGGCCTTGAGCTGATGGTGGGCGCTGGCTTCCAACATGGGCCGATCGTAGGAAGGCCCAGCGGCCCAGACGGCTTCGGATGCGATAGCTGCCTCCCCCGTCCCTGGCCGCGCCGGAGCGGGGGCGCTGGGGCGGCCAGGACCGCTTCCTAAAGGTGGGACCATGGCCACATCCCGGACATTCCCGGCCCTGGCACCCCGGAACCGATGCCCCCGTCCCCCCTCTGCGAGCGCCTTCCGGTCGGGATTGTGGGCTTGGGCCTGATCGGCGGTTCCCTCGGGTTGGACCTCCTGGCCAGCGGCGTTGAAGTGCGTGCCTTGGTGCATCGGCAGGCCACCGCCGAACTTGATCTGCACATCCCAGGTGGCGCAGGTGTCGAACAGTGCCTTGGGCGTCGGGAAATCGCCTGTGCCGCGGAAGCTGACCGGGCCCTTCTGGTCGTAGTCCAAACCCCAGATCGCGATGTCCAGAGGATGCGCGCCCCAGCCGGCGATGAAGCCCAGCGCGTAATCCGAGCAAAGCCATGAGCCGACGCTGGTGAGCCGATCCTTGCTGCACGGTTTCATCGGCGCGGGACCGGTATAGAGATCGTAGTCGAGGCCCTCCGGCACCGGGATTTCGTCGATCGAGCCACCGCCGTTGCCCGCAGGGGCCCATACCT
>JBAXOO010000112.1:0-5905 GCA_037133235.1 Cyanobium sp. ELA507 | reverse complement strand
ACCGGGTGGGGCCCCTGGCCCGACTCAACGTCTGCGACCGGATCGGCACCCCCTGGGCCGATGCCGAACTGGCCGAACTGCGCCAGCGCTGCGGGCCGGTGGCCACCTCCTCCTTCGCCTACCACCACGCCCGGCTGGTGGAGATCGTGGCCTGCCTGGAGGGCATCGAGCAGCTGGTGCACGACCCCGGCCTGCAGGACCCCCACGTGCGGTCCCGGGCCTCCCTCAACCGCCACGAAGCGGTGGGGGTGAGCGAGGCGCCGCGGGGGACCCTCTTCCACCACTACCGGGTGGATGACCAGGGCCTGATCACCCGCGTCAACCTGATCATCGCCACGGGCCAGAACAACCTGGCGATGAACCGCACCGTGCTCCAGATCGCGCGGGAGTTCATCCCCGATCCCGTGCCGGCCGGCACCGAGATCCCCGAAGCCCTGCTCAACCGAGTCGAGGCGGGCATCCGCTGCTTCGACCCCTGCCTTTCCTGCTCCACCCATGCCGCCGGCGCCATGCCGCTGCGGCTGGAGCTCCTGGCGGCCGACGGCACCCTGCTGGCGGAGCGGCGGCGGGATTGAGCCCACCGTGATGGCGAGTTTCGGGGCGATGCATGGGCCAGCCCCCTCCTCCCTGCTGATCGGCATCGGCAACCCCCTGCGCGGTGATGACGGCGTTGGGCCCTGGCTGGTTGAGAGCTGGCGGCAGGGGCGGGCCGCTCTGGAGGCCCCCGGAGATCAGGGGCTGGGAGCCCAGGCGAACGTGCAGGTGAGACTGGTCGATCAGCTCCTGCCGGAGCTGGCAGCCGAGCTGGCGGCGGTGGATCGGGTGCTGTTCGTGGATGCCTGGCAGGCCCCGCAGGGTGCGGCGCCCCAGCTCCTGGCCCTTGCGGCCCCGGGGGGTCTGGCCGACATGGCCGGTGACGCTTCGCCCCTCAGCAGCTGGGCCCCAAGCCACCGCTTACGCCCTACCGAGCTGCTGGCCCTCACGCAGCATCTCTTTGGCCGTGCCCCCCTTGCCGGGGCGCTGCTGATCCCGGCCTATGGCTTTGCGGCCACCGATCCCGAAACGGCCCCCGGCTGCTTTTCCAGCGAGCTCCGCCGCCAGCTACCCATGGCTTGCCATTCGCTCGAACAGTGGCTGGGGCAAGGCTGAGCTCTGCCCAGACCTGACCTGCGGTTGATCAGGCCTGGATCACACATTGGGGGCGTCCACCCATGGGCGACCTTCGCTGAATAAGGCCCCGATAAGTCATGTCTTTTCAAAGGCATCCACACAATCCAAACCCAACGAATGTCCTTGTTTTGATCGGATCTTGATGGACATCCGCAGCCAAACAGCTTTTTGCCGCAGCGGTTTGCGGCTATTGTGCTGCAAATTTAGTCGGGACCCCAGTTCTCGGGGCAGTCAACAGCGCCATGACCAGCCAAGGATCGAGCTTCGACTTCCCTGAAGCCAGCCATTCCCCTGCCATGGCGGGGCAGGATCCTGCCAGCAAAGATCCTGCCGCGGTTGCCCAAACCTTGCCTGAATCGGCCCGGCAGCTTGCCCTCGATCGTCTGGGGGTGCTCGACAGCGCGGCTGAGGAATCGTTCAACGGGCTGGTGCAGGCCGCAGCGGCCATCTGTGGCACGCCAATCGCCCTGATCAGCCTGGTCGATCGCGATCGCCAATGGTTCAAGGCCAATCTGGGCTTGGAGGGGGTGAGCGAAACCCCCAGGACCATCTCCTTCTGCACCCACGCGATCCAGCAGAGGGGCCTGTTCGTGGTGGAGGACGCCCAGCTGGATCCCCGCTTCGCCAACAACCCCCTGGTCACCGGGGATCCCCACATCCGTTTCTATGCCGGAGCCCCCCTGTGCCTCGCCGATGGCGCCGCCGTGGGAACCCTCTGCGTGATTGATCGCAAGCCGCTGCAGCTCAATGACCAGCAGCGGCAGGTGCTTGACGGGCTCAGCCGCACGGCCGCGCAACTGCTGGACGGCCGCCGCGCCCTCCAGTCCGAGGTGAGCTTGCGGGAGCAGTCCGAGCGCATCAGCAACGGCATGCCGATCGGTCTCTACGCCTCCGATGGGGAAGGAGCCTGCACCTTCACCAATCCGCGCTGGCAGGAGATCTTCGGCCTCAGCCTGGAGGAGAGCCTGGGCAGCGGTTGGGCCGATACCCTCCATCCGGAGGATCGGGCCAAGGTGTTCGCCGAGTGGACCCTGGCGGCGCAGGAGGCTCGGGAATTTCAAATGGGCTTTCGGCTGCTCCACCGTGACGGAAGCGTGATCCACGTGCACTCCCAAGCCAAGGCCCTGCGGAATCCATCTGGAGACATCACCGGCTTCCTGGGTTTCACGCAGGATGTAAGCAGCGAGGTGGCGCTCAAGGCCGAGCTTTTGCATCAGGCCAGCCACGACTCCCTCACCCAGTTGCTGAATCGTTATGCCTTCGATCAGCGCCTGAGCGAATGCCTGCAGCAGCCAGTCAAACCCGGAGAGCCGGGCCATGCCCTGCTTTACATCGATCTCGACCAGTTCAAGATCATCAACGACGCCGCCGGCCATGCCGCCGGAGATCTCACCCTGGTGAAGGTGGCTCGCCTGCTGGAATCACTGCAGGGGCCCGAGGCCAGCCTCGCCCGCCTTGGGGGCGATGAATTTGGTCTGCTGTTACCCCATTGCGGCGTGGAGGGGGCTGAAGCCATGGCCGAGCACATCATCAAACAACTGGAGGACTTCCGCTTCCAGGTGGGGGAGCAACGCTTTCGGGTTGGGGTCAGCATCGGGGTCGTGCCCCTGGTCGGCCACGGCTTGCATCCTGATGCTGTGATGCAGGCCGCCGATACCAGCTGTTTCACCGCCAAGGAGGGCGGTCGCAACCGTTGGCACACCTGGGGCAAGGGCGATGTGGACATGATCAGCCGCAACCTGGCGATGCGGTGGGTGACCCGGCTGCAACAGGCCATCGATGACGACCGGCTCGAGCTCCACGCCCAACGAATCCTGCCCCTGGATCCATCGGCCAGGGAGGCGCTGCGGGTGGAATTGCTGCTGCGGATCCGGGAGGCCGATGGTTCCCTGGTGATGCCGGGGGCCTTCTTACCCCCGGCCGAACGGTTCCAGATCGTCACCCGCCTGGATCACTGGGTCCTGCGCAAAACGATCGACGTGCTGGCTGAACAGCCCCATCTCGAGTTGATTGAACGGATCTGCCTGAATGTGTCGGGTCAGTCGGTGGTGGATCCCAGCTTCCTCCAGACGGTGGATCACTTGCTGGCCGAGAGCGGGCCCCAGATCAGTGGCCTCCTCTGTTTCGAGATCACCGAAACCGCTGCCATCACCAGCGTGGCCGCCGCCATGGAGTTCATTGCGATCGTGCGCCGCCATGGCTGCACCGTGGCCCTCGATGATTTTGGCTCCGGCATGGCCTCCTTCGGCGCCCTCAAGAGCCTGCCGGTCACCCACCTCAAGATCGATGGCCAGTTCGTGACGGGGGTGATCGACGACCCCCTCGATGACGTGGCCGTTCGCTGCTTCGTGGAGGTGGCGGAGGTGATCGGCCTGCGGACGGTGGCTGAATTCGTGGAGTCGGCCCCGGTGCTGGAGAGGCTCCGCCAGATCGGCGTGCACTACGCCCAGGGGTACCACCTGCACCGCCCCGAACCCTTCGATGCGGTGATGGCCGAGGCCATGGCGAACCACCCGGGTTGACCAAGCCGCCGGGTGCGCATGGCTTGCCATGGGCTTCGGGCAGTGGCTGAGGCAAGGCCAACCTTCTCCAAAACAAAACGCACGGAGTGGACGAAGGGCCTGCCCCCCCGCGCGGCCCATCCATCATTCGCGTAACTTTGTATAGTGGCGCTACATGCAGCATTTCGATGCGGCTACTGCCGTCCATTCGATTCCTGCAGGTCCATTGCCAGGCAAGCGGCAAGGAAAACTTAGTGCGGAAATCAGCCATTCAGAGCAAATAATGTTACAGAAAGCGGGCGATTTACTTCTAGGACTATCACTCGCAGCTCTGCAAGTGATATCGCTGTTTATTCTCCTTTCCGCCTACGGTGCCATCTGGCGAGCCGCCCAGAATCAAGGCCATCACGGTTGGCTTGTCGCCCTGACCTGGGCCGTGGCCATCGCCCTGGGGATGGGCGTCATCGAATACTCCAATGTATGGCAATTTTGATGGACATCATGCAGGCCAAGCCACCTGCGCAGGATCGCCATGACGCCCTGACCAACCTGCTCAATCGCCGTGGCTTTGGAATCCAGCTCAGCCAACTGCTGGAGCAGCCCCTAGCCCACGGAGACCATGGCCATGCCCTGCTCTCCATCGACCTCGACCAATTCAAAATCGTCAATAATGCCGTCGGCCATGCGGCGGGCGATCGGCTGCTGATCCAGGTGATCAACCTGCTCACCACCTTGAAAGGTGAGCACGACATCCTGGCGCGGATGGGAGGCGACGAATTCGCCCTGCTGCTGCCCCAGCAGGGGGTGCGGGCCGCCGAGGCGATGGCTGAACGAATCGTGCAGAAATTTGAAGCCTTCCGCTTTCCGCTCAACAACCAACGCTTCCGCATCAGTTTGAGCATCGGTGTGGTGCCGCTCGATGGGCAGTTGTTCAGCCTCGACGATGTGCTTAAGGCGGCCAACACCAGTTGTTTCGCGGCCAAGCAAGCGGGCAGCAACCACTGGCACACCTGGGCCGAAACGGACTTCGCCATGATCAGCCGCAACCTGACCATGGGCTGGATCACCCGGCTGCAGGATGCCCTCGACCACGATCGTTTGGAGTTGTACGCCCAGCGCATCGTTCCCCTCGCGCCGGCCGCCGATCAGGCCCTGCGGGCCGAGGTGTTGGTGCGTCTCCGAGAGGTGGATGGTTCCCTGGTGATGCCAGACAGCTTTTTACCGCCAGCGGAAGAGTTTCTGATGGCGACCAGGGTCGACCAATGGGTATGTGAGAAAACCCTCGCCCTGTTGGCAGATCAACCCAGCCTGGATGGCATCGCTTACTTCGCCCTCAACATCTCGGGCCAGTCGGTGGTGGACCCTTGCTTTCGACAAACCCTGGATCAGCTACTTGAGCAGGTAGGCCCTGAAGTCAGTCGCCGTCTCTGCTTCGAGATCACCGAAACGGCGGCGATCGCCAATGTGCCCGCCGCCGTGCATTTCATCACCACCGTGCGAAGGCGGGGTTCCAGCGTGGCCCTCGACGATTTCGGCTCCGGCTTTGCCTCCTTCGGTGCCCTCAAGAGCCTGCCGGTGACCCACCTCAAGATCGACGGCCAGTTTGTGAGCGGTGTCATCGACGACCCCTTCGATGCGGTGGCCGTGCGTTGCTTCGTGGAGGTGGCGGAGGTGATGGGCCTGCGCACGGTGGCGGAATACGTGGAGTCGCCCTTGGTGCTCGAACGGCTTCGCCAGCTCGGCGTGCACGATGCCCAGGGCTATTACCTGCACCGCCCGGAACCCTTCGAGACGGTGCTGGCGGCGGCCATGGCGAACCGACCAGGCTGAAGCCAGGATCGGGGCCCGGCCCCCTGGGCAGCATGCACGAATTGGCCCTGATGCAGAGCGTGGCCGAACTGGCCCTGGCCGAGGGCCGCCAGCGGGGCGCGGAGGCCATCACCCGGATTCGCCTGCGGGTGGGCCGCCTGGCGGGGGTGGATCCCCAGGCCCTGATTTTTGCGGCGGAGGTGGTGCTGGAGGGCAGCCTTGCCGCCGGCGCCCGGCTGGAGATCGAGCGGGTCAGCGGGCGGGACCTGGAGCTCAGCTCCGTAGAGCTGCTGCTACCGGAGGAGACCAGCCCCGGCCAACCGACCTAGCCTGGAATGCGGTCGGCACCGTTGCCCCCCGCAGCTGACCCTCCCCTGCCGAGCTGCGCCATGTGCCTCGATTGCGCCTGTGGAGCAGCCGATCGG
>JBAXOO010000111.1:0-5919 GCA_037133235.1 Cyanobium sp. ELA507 | reverse complement strand
CCATCACGGCTCTCAATGGGGAGTGGCGCCAGCGCCCCGAGCCCACCGACGTTCTGGCCTTCGCCGCCCAGGAGGAGGGCGAAGACGGAATGCCCTTCCATACCCTCCCAGAGCCATGGCCAGAGGGTGCTGAAACGGCCCTGGAGCTCGGTGACATCGTGATCTCCCTGGAAACCGCCGCCCGCCAGGCCGAGGACCACCACCACAGCCTCGCCGAAGAGCTCCTTTTTCTCGCTAGCCATGGACTGCTGCACCTGCTCGGCTGGGACCATCCCGACGAGGCCAGCCTGGCGGTGATGCTTGCCTGGCAGGACAAGCTCATGGCCTCGGTGCTTCCGGCGGCTGATTGGACCCACAAATGGCAGTAAGGTGCCCGGCAGAGGGCCTTGCTCCGGGGAATCGATGCTCGTTCCCGACCCTTCATCCCCAGGCAGCTCCGAGTTGGCCCCGGTGCCCGACGTGAGCCACGTCCACCGCAAGGGCAGAAGGTTGCGGGCCGGGGCCTGGAAGGTGGCCGGGGACCTGCCAGCGAGCTTCCGCTACGCCGCCCAGGGCCTGGCCTACGCCATCGCCAGCCAACGCAACTTCCGGATCCATGTGATCACCGGGGCCGTGGTGTTTGCGCTGGGGCTCTGGCTCCAGCTCAGCCTCGATCGCCTGGCGATGCTGGTGCTCACCGTGGCGGCCGTGCTGGTGCTTGAACTGCTCAACACCGCCACCGAGGCCGTGGTGGACCTGGCCATCGGCCGCCAGTTCCACCCCCTGGCCCGCATCGCCAAGGACTGCGCCGCCGCAGCGGTACTGGTGGCGGCCCTTTCCTCCATGATGATTGCCCTGCTGCTGTTGGTGCCGCCCCTGCTGGTGCGGCTGGGCCTCTGAGCCAGGCTCCGGCGCCCCAACCCCCCGCTTTTCCGCCGGCTCCCCGCTCCGCCCCATGCTCCTGGTTCTCGACAACTACGACAGCTTCACCTTCAACCTGGTGCAGTACCTCGGTGAGCTGGCGCCCGAGCACCCCGTGGCGGCCGACCTGCGGGTGGAACGCAACGACGCCCTCAGCGTGGAACAGATCCGGGCCCTTGATCCGGCGGCGATCCTGATCTCCCCAGGTCCCGGCGACCCAGACCAGGCCGGCGTTTGCCTTGAGGTGTTGCGGCAGCTGGGCCCCAGCGTGCCCATCCTGGGGGTGTGCCTGGGCCACCAGTGCCTGGCCCAGGTGTTCGGCGGTCGGGTGGTACGGGCCCACGAACTCATGCATGGCAAGACCTCCCCGGTCCACCACGGCGGCAAGGGGGTGTTCGCCGGACTGCCGGATCCCCTCACCGCCACCCGCTACCACAGCCTGATCGCCGAGCGCGAGAGCCTGCCCCCCTGCCTGGAGGTCACGGCCTGGCTGGAGGACGGCACGATCATGGGGCTGGCCCACCGCGACCATCCCCACCTCCAGGGGGTGCAGTTCCACCCGGAAAGCGTGCTCACCCAGCACGGCCACCAGCTCCTGGCCAACTTCCTGGAGATCGCCGCAGCCCATGCGAGCCGCTCCCAGGCCCTGACGGCGGAACGCTGCTAGCTTCGCGCCACCGCCGGGGCCCAAGGGGCCAACGCACCCCATGGTTCCAGCCCCCATGCCCTCCGATCGCCTCCCCGCCGGCCGCCGTTTCAGCCTTAGCCCCAACCTCCTTGGTCGCTGCAGGACCCGCAGGGGTAGCGCGCTTGCCCTGGCCGCCCTCACCAGCAGCCTGGCCCTTCTGCCGGCGGCCAAGGCCGCTGGTGGTGGCGTCACCATCACCAGCTACGGCCACAGTGCCCTCATGATCAGCGGCGGCGGCGCCCGGGTGCTGCTCAATCCCTTCCAGGCGGTGGGCTGCGCCGCCGGCCTGGCCGAGCCGCGGGTCAGCGCCGATGTGATCCTGGCCAGCAGCCAGCTCAGGGATGAGGGGGCCCCGGTGGCCTCCGGCCGCTTCCTGGTGAAGCCGGGCTCCTACCGGGTGGCAGGCCTGGCGATCGAAGGCATCGGCGCACCCCACGATCGGGTAGGGGGCAAGCGTTTTGGCCTCTCCACCCTCTGGCGCTGGCGCCAGGGTGGCCTGGACATCGTCCATCTGGGCGGCACCGCCGGAGCGATTGCGCCGGAAGACCGGGTGCTGCTCGGCCGCCCCGACGTGCTGATCATTGGCGTCGGCGGTGGCGCCAAGGTCTACGACGGCCAGGAGGCGGCGGCGGTGGTGCGCCAGCTCCAGGCCCGTCGGGTGATCCCAGTGCAGTACCGCTCCGGCGGCCCCACCAGCAGCTGTGACCTCGGCAGTGCCCAGCCCTTCCTCGATGCCATGGCCGGCACCCAGGCCCGACGGGTGGGCACCACCTTGAGCGTGGCCCCTCCGGTGGCTGATGCCACCGTGATCGAACTGATGCGCTGACCCCCAAGGCCGGCATCGGCCTAGCCAGCCAGCGCCTCAATCCGCCGGTAGGACTCCCAGAACCGCTCCATCTGCTCCAGGGTTCCCAGGCTCACCCGCAGGGAGCCATCGATCAGGGGCTTGCCAGCCATTGAGCGCACCAAAATACCGGCGGTCCGAAGCTCCGCTTCCACCAGATCAGCGGGGCGGGAGGGCCAGATCAGCAGGTAGTTGCCGCCGGCCACGTGGTGCCGCACGCTGGCCGAACGCAGCCGCTCCACCAGCCAATCGCGGCCCCGCAGCACCTCGGCCACGTAGCCATCCACGTAGGGCTGGTCGGCCAGGGCGGCAAAGGCGGCCGTCACCGCAAAGCTGTTGATGTCGTAGGGGCCGGTGACCCGGCTGATCCGATCCACCAGGACGGCTGAGCCAATGGCGAAACCGATCCGCAACCCGGCGATCCCAGCGGTCTTGGAGAGGGAACGCAGCACCAGCAGGTTGGGGTAGGCCGCGAAGGGATCGCGGTGGGCAGTCGCGGCCCCGGGCGCTGTGGCGGAGACCGGCGACGGGAGCCCTGGGCCACCGAGCAACAGGGGCAACACGCTGTCACCGGTGAAGGCCTCGTAGAGCTCATCCACCACCACCAGCGTGTCGGGTGCCGCCGCCGCCAGCTCCAGGATCAGCTCCGGGGCCAGGCGGGTGCCGGTGGGGTTGTTGGGGTTGCAGAGCAGCAGCAAGCGGGGGGGGCACCAACCCCCAGCGGCCGGTGACTCCCCCGAGAGGGCCGCGCGGATCTCCTGCAGCGGAAAGGCGAAATCCGGGAGGCGGTAGGGGATCGCCTCGATCGCCATCCCCTGCATTTGGGCGCAAGGGGTGTAGTAGCCAAAGGTGGGGCTGGTGGTGAGCAGGCGATCGCCGGGGGCCCCGAAGGCCTGGAACACCGCATGGATGGCGGCATCGACGCCGTTGAAGAGGCCGATCTGGCCGGGCCCCAGGGTTCGAACAGGCGCAGCGGCGGCGATTACGTCAGGGGAGGGGTGCACGGCCCCGGGCGATGAAGCGGCCACCAGAGAGGCGGCCACCGCTTCCCGCAGCCCGTCGTACTCCGGATAGATGGCGTAGTGGTCGGGCGGAATCGCCCGGATCGCCTCCACCACCTTCGGGCTCGGCCCCACCGTGTTCTCGTTGAAATCCAGGCGGAGCAAACCCCGCCTCCCCTCTAACGGGGCGCTGTAGGCCTTGAGGCCCTCCACCTCGGGGCGGGCCGGCGGAACCGCGGCAGCGGCTTCAGGCAGCGGCCGCTGGTCTGGATCGGGCCACGGCTGGGCCGCCTGGGGTACTGCGGAGCTCTTCATCCCCCGACGCTAGGTTCCGGCCTGGGCCAGCGCCGCCGTTGGGCCAGCCCTAAGCCCAGCTGGGGCAACAGGATCAGCGCCAGGTGCCCATGGATCGCCCAGGTGCTGATCGGCGCTACTCACATCCGCTCCAACGTCGGAATCCCCAGCAATCCCAGCCCCAGCTTGAGGGTTTCGGCGGTGAGGCGGCAAAGGGCGAGTCGCGAAACCCGGGCCACCGGGTCGGCCTTCAGCACCGGCACCTGGTCGTAGAAGCGATTGAACACCTGGCTGAGTTCGAAGAGGTAGGTGCAGAGCCGGTTGGGCAGCAACTCCTCCTCCACTTCGGCGATTACCAGATCAAACTTCAACAGCTCCCGCACCAGGGCCCATTCCTGGGGTTCCGAGAAGTGCAGGGAACCGGCCGGCGGTTCGGCTGCCACCGTGGCTTCGTCGTCGCCCGCCGCCAAGCCCTTGCGGACAATCCCGGCGATCCGCACCAACGCATAAAGCAGGTAGGGCGCCGTGTTGCCCGCTAGGGCCAGCATACGATCAAAGCTGAACTGATAGTTGGTGGTGCGGTTCTGGCTGAGGTCGGCATACTTCACCGCCGCCAGGCCCACGGTGGTGGCCACGTGGCGGATGAAGTCCTCGTCCTCGCTGCGGCCCTCCTCCTCCAGCCGGCGACGCAGGTCGGCCTCGGAGCGCTCCACCGCCTCATCGAGCAGATCCTTGAGGCGCACGGTGTCGCCGGCGCGGGTCTTGAGCTTCTTGCCGTCCTCCCCCTGCACCAGGCCAAAGGGCACATGCTCCAGCCGGCCGCCCTCGGGAATCCAGCCGGCCCGCCGCGCCACCTGGAAGACGCCGGCAAAGTGGCTGGCCTGGCCCGCATCGGTCACGTAAATCACCCGGCGGGCGCCATCGCCGGCCGGCGCAGCGGCGAAGCGGTAACGGATCGCCGCCAGGTCGGTGGTGGCGTAATTGAAGCCGCCATCGCGCTTTTGCACGATCACCGGCAGGGGCTTGCCCTCCTTGCCGCTCACCCCTTCGAGAAACACGCAGCGGGCCCCGTCGTCGGTCACCAGCAGGCCGGCCGCTTCCAGGTCGGCCACCACGGCGGCGAGATAGGGGTTGTAGAAGGATTCGCCGCGCTCGCTCAAGGCGATGGCGAGGCGGTCGTAGATCAGCTGAAACTCCCGCCGCGACTGATCGCACAGCAGACCCCAGGCCTTGAGCGACACCGGATCACCGCCCTGCAGCTTCACCACCTCCTCGCGGGCGGTGGTCTGAAACGCCTCGTCCTCGTCGAAGCGCTGCTTGGCCTGGCGGTAGAAGGCCACCAGATCGCCCAGGTCCACCGCATCGGCGGTGGTGAGGGCTTCGGGCGCCACCTGCTTGAGGTGGGTGATCAACATCCCAAACTGGGTGCCCCAGTCGCCCACGTGATTGAGCCGCAGCACGGGATGGCCGCGGAACTCCAGCACCCGCGCCAAACAGTCGCCAATGATCGTGGAGCGCAGGTGCCCCACGTGCATCTCCTTGGCGATGTTGGGGCTGGAAAAATCGACGATCACCGGCTCGGGCGACGTTCGGGGTCGATCGGGGTTGGCCGCCCCATTGGCCAAGGGCACCCCCAGCCGGGGATCAACCAACCGGGAAGCCACCTCGGCCACGAGGGCCTCGGGCCGCAGGGTGAGGTTGATGAAGCCGGGACCAGCAATCTGGGGTGGGAGGCACAGGGCAGCGAAATCCGGATCGGCCGCCAGCTGCTCCACCATCGCCGCCGCCACCGCCCGGGGCGGCTGTTGCAACGGCTTCGCCAGGGCCAGGGCCGCATTGGCCTGAAAATCGCCAAACTCCGGCTTGGTCGCCGGCGCCAGCTGGGGATCCAGTCCGGTGCCGTTGGCCCGAGCCGCCGCCGCCGCCTCAGGAAACGCCCGCTCCAGCGCCGCCTGCAACTGGTGGGTGAGGGCTTGGAGAAGGGTCACCATGGCGGATTCACGCGGCCGCGGCGCGACCCACACTGCCACCGATCATCCTTCCCCGGCCCTTGGGCAGCCGCAGCCACCTGACGGTGACCTGAGCTCAGAGGGCGGGCAACTCCAGCAGGGTCTCCAGGCCGGCGAGCACCACCTCGCTGGTGAGCTTGATGCGGTAGCGGCAGGCCTGGGTTTCGCTGCAGTCGAAGCTGC